>NZ_MTPV01000079.1:0-231 GCF_002009585.1 Arthrobacter sp. SRS-W-1-2016
CGCCCCCCGCCCCCCCCCCCCCCCCCCCCCCCCCCCCCCCCCCCCCCCCCCCCCCCCCCGCCGCCCCCGCGCCCCCCCCCCCCCCCCCCCCCCCCCCCCGCCCCCCCCCCCCCCCCCCCCCCCCCCCCCCCCCCCCCCGCCCCGCCCCCCCCCCCCCCCCCCCCCCCCCCGCGACCCCGCGCCCCGCGTTGGTGTCCCCCCCGCGGGCCGCCCCGCGCAAGACTGTGTATC
>NZ_MTPV01000090.1:0-230 GCF_002009585.1 Arthrobacter sp. SRS-W-1-2016
CCCCCCCCCCCCCCCCCCCCCCCCCCCCCGCCCCCCCCCCCCCCCCCCCCGCCCCCCGCGCCCCCCCCGCGCCCCCCCCGCCCCCCCCCCCCCCCCCCCCCCCCCCCCCCCCCCCCCCCCCCCCCCCCCCCCCCCGCCCCCCCCGCGCGCCGCCCCCCCGCCCCCCCCCCCCCCCGCCCCCCCACCCCGCGCGGCCGCCCCCCCCCCCGGGGCGGGCGCGTAGCCAAAGT
>NZ_MTPV01000014.1:0-138380 GCF_002009585.1 Arthrobacter sp. SRS-W-1-2016
CAAAATCAACCAATCCATAAAAACAAATCGGTATCAACAAACTTGGCACACTATTGAGTTCTCAAACAACAGACACAATCCGATTACTTCTCGGAACAAATTCAATTGAATTCGATGTTCCGCATTTCCTCGCTGCGATGTTTCTACTTTATTTCATTCATTTCCACTTTGCAAATCCAGGATTTCTCCGGAAATTCACCCAACGGAATCGAATTTCCCCACAGAGTCGATAAATCATCCGATTCCAGATTTTCGGTCTACATCGGATTATTCACATTCAATGGGATTTTGTCGCAATTTATCCGCTTCAGCGGCAGCGACTCAGAAAACGATACACGCTCCCCCAGAGCCGCGCAAGTCGGCCCGGAGGAGCGTGCAATAGTCCGTCTCGGAGTCAGACAGCCACTTCGACAGTGGCCAGATTCTTCTTCCCGCGGCGCAGCAACAGGTACCGGCCGTGAAGCAGTTCCGCCCGGTCGATCACGGCGTCGGGGTCGGTTACCTTGTTGTTGTTCACGTAGGCGCCGCCCTCCCCTACCGTGCGTCGGGCAGCGGACTTGCTCTCGGAGAGTCCGGACGCAACCAGGAGGTCGACGATACCCAGGCCATCTGCGCCGATCGAGGCAGACGGCAGCTCGGCAGTGGCGGACGCCAAGGTCACTTCGTCCAGAACCGAGAGATCGCCATTGCCGAACAGCGCAGCCGAAGCGGCAATCACCTTCTCCGTCGCGTCCACTCCGTGTACGAGCGACGTGACTTCGTAGGCAAGCCTGCGCTGGCCCTCGCGGGCGAACGGACGCTCGGCAACAGCAGCTCCAAGTTCCTCAATCTCCGCGCGGCCAAGGAAAGTGAAGACCTTGAGGCGGTCAACGACGTCGGCATCCGCCGTGTTGAGCCAGAACTGGTAGAAGGCGTAGGGGCTGCACATGTGGGCATCGAGCCAAATGGCGTTGCCTTCGCTTTTACCGAATTTGGTGCCATCCGAGTTGGTGATCAGGGGCGTCCCCAAGGCGTGGACGGACTTCCCATCGACCTTGCGGATCAACTCCGTGCCACTCGTGAGGTTGCCCCACTGGTCCGAGCCGCCGGTCTGCAGCACGCAATCGTAGTCGCGGTTGAGCTGGAGGTAATCCATGCCCTGCAGGATCTGGTAGCTGAACTCGGTATAGCTGATGCCCTCGTCGGAGCTGAGCCGGGAAGCAACGGCATCCTTGCGGAGCATGGTACCAACGCGGAAGTGCTTGCCGATCTCCCGCAGGAAATCAATGGCGCTCAAGGGCGCGGTCCAGTCAAGGTTGTTGACCATGCGCGCCGCGTTGTCCCCCTCGAAGCTGAGGAAACGGCGGACCTGGGCCTGAAGGTAGCCGACCCACTCCGAAACGGTGTCCTTGGTGTTCAAGGTGCGTTCCGCCGTCGGGCGCGGATCCCCGATCAAGCCGGTGGAGCCGCCCACCAGGCCGAGCGGCTTGTGGCCGGCCAACTGAAGGCGGCGCATGAGCAGGAGCTGGACCAGGTTGCCGAGGTGCAGGGACGGCGCGGTGGGGTCGAAGCCACAGTAATACGTGATCGGGTCCCCGGCGAGGAGCTTTTCCAGTTCCGTTTCATCAGTGGAAACGTGGATCAGGCCGCGCCATTTGAGCTCTTGCCAGATGTTGGCAAAGCCCGGGTCGTTGTGCTGGGACTCGAGGTTGTTTACGTGTGACACGAGTTCTAAGTTAGCAGGATTGGCGTTCGGCCTGCTTGCATGGCTCAGCGCTCGATACCCGCGGGCAATGGAGCGGCCGTGATGAGGCGCAACCGCTGCGTCGGACGGGTCATGGCGACGTAGAGATCGCCCACCTTCCCATGTTCATGGTTCAGCATGGCCGCAGGCTCAAGGACCACGACGCCATCGAACTCCAGGCCCTTGGCTTCCTTGGGGCTGATGACCACGATGTCCTGGGAGTAGCTGCCCGCTCCGGTGCCCACGCGGTGGCCGTAGAGCCCACGGAGGGCGGCTGCGGCGCGCGGCAAGAGGGCGCCGTCGGCAATCACGGCGAGAAGGCCGCCGTCGATCGCTTCCAGTTCCTCCGGAAGGACCTCGACGAGGCGGTCCACCATCCCGGCTTCGTCCACGCGATCCACGATGGGCGACCATTTGCCTTCCCGGACGGCCTTGGGTGCCGAGACGACGAGGCCGGCGCGGTTCGCCATACGGACTGCCGCTTCGGCGATCTGCGAGGGCGTGCGGTAGTTGACCGTGAGTTCTTCGAGCTGCCAGCGGTCCCCGAACGACGGCGCGAGCGCACTCTGCCAGGAATTCGCACCGGCGGAGGAACTCGTCTGGGCGATGTCGCCGACGATCGTGAAGGACTTCAGCGGGCAGCGGCGGACCAACAGCCGCCACTGCATGGGCGAGAGCTCCTGCGCTTCATCCACCACGATGTGTCCGAACGCCCACGAACGGTCGCTCGTGGCACGTTCGGCCGCGGTCAGGCGCGTTTCGCGCTCCTGGTTCTGGTCCGCCAGTTCCTCGGCCGTCATCAATACGTCGACACCCATGGCCTCCATGTTGACCAGGGTCTGCTTGGCGTTGGCGATGTCGCGGGCACGGTCGTGCTCTTGCTGCGCCAGCCCCCGGCCGGCGGCAGGATCCAGCTCACCCAGGAGTTCGGCGGCCTCGTCGAGCAGTGGAACATCCGCTTCCGTCCACGGGGCGTCCGCCGGACGAAGCAGGAGGGCACGCTGGGACGGGGTGAGGTGCGGAGTGCAGGCTTCCAGGATGGCTGGCTTGCTGAAGAGCTCGGAAACGAGCTTCTCGGGCGTCATGGGCATCCAGCAAAGGTTCAGGACGATCCTGACGTCGCGTGCCGAGCGGACGTCTTCGGCGAGGTAGGAACGGTCGGCATTGTTGCCGATGTTCGATTCCTCGACGATCTCCGTCAGCTGCTCCGTGAGCTCGCGCAACAGGATCTTCACGAACGTCACGCGCGCTTCATTGTGCGGCTTGCCGGTGGCGCGTGCCCTGTCCCGGGCGCGGCGGACTTGCCGCACGGACAGCGTGAGCTTGCGCGAATCGACCTCGAGGATGCGGTCCTCGGCGGGAGTCCGCTGCCGGTTGGCCACGGCATTGGCAATCACGTCGGCCATATTCAGCTTGCCTTTGAGCGCTGCGACGTCGGGATCGGTTTCCGGGACGGCATGGATGCCGGGCATGAGGCGGCCAAGGCTCGCCATGACGACGCCGGTCTCGCCGAGGGACGGCAGGACCCGCTCGATGTAGTGCATGAACGACGACGACGGTCCAACGAGCAGCACACCAGCGGACTTCAAGCGGTCACGGTGGGTGTAGAGCAGGTAGGCCGCGCGGTGGAGCGCGACGGCCGTCTTGCCCGTGCCGGGACCGCCTTGGACAACCAAGGCACCCGACATGGACGAACGGATGATCCGGTCCTGCTCGGACTGGATGGTGCCGACGATGTCCGACATGCGGCCGGTCCGCTTGGAATTCAGTGCGGCAAGAAGTGCGCCCTCGCCCTGGAGCGAGGCGTTGTCCGCCAGCATGCTGGCATCCAGGACATCGTCCTCGATCGCCTTGACCTCGCGGCCCTGCAGGATCAGGTGGCGACGACGGCGGACCCCCTGCCGGTCGAAGGCGGTCGCCTGGTAGAAGTGGCCGGCTTCCGGCGCGCGCCAGTCGACCATGAGCCGCTGGAGGTCTGCCGTGGACAGTCCGATGCGCCCGATGTACTGCGCCTCTCCGCTGTCCAGGTCAAGGCGCCCGAACACGAGACGGTCGTCGACGGCGTCGAGCTGGGCGAGGCGGTCCTCGTACAGTGCCGCGAAGGCGTCCCTTTCGGAAACGTTCTGCATGGTGCCTACCGCCCCGGCGCGCCGGACCTGCGCCAGCTGTTGGCGCTTTTCCTCCCGCAGCTCATCCAGACGCGAGTAGAGACCGGCCACGTACTCCCGCTCGTGGATCAAATCAGCGTCGTGCATCGAAACGTTCCCCTATCGAAAAAGACGGACCGTCCATTCTACAGCGCTTTTGCTTGACGTGCGTGAAACTGCCCGCCCGCCGGTGCGTCACACAATGTTCACCCGGCGCTAACCTCCTGAGCTGTTCCATCCGCACCCAGTGGTGCTTCAATGCTGCAATGCAGCACGACGTTGCCCTGACCCGACACGGCATCAGCCTGGTCCCGCTCTCCCCCGCACATGCCGGTCCGCTCTTCGATTTCGTGGACGCCGGGATGTGGTCCGGGATGGCCGCCGACCAGCCCTTGAGCGCCGCGGAATTGGCCGAACTCTTCGCGGCCCGCCTCGAAGATCCGGCAACCATACCGTTTGCCGTCGTCGAGCAGCGTACGGGAGCACTGCTTGGAACCACGTCCCTGTGCGAGTACAGTCCGCGGCAGCAGCGCCTGGAAATCGGCGGCACTTTTTACGGGCGACCGTTTTGGGGCAGCCATGTCAATCCGGCCGCGAAGCACCTGCTGTTGGCGTACTCCTTCGATGTGCTGGACGTCCACCGCGTTGCCTTCCGCTGCGACGCCCGGAATACGCGCAGCGCTGCGGCCATCCAGCGGCTCGGCGCCAGTTACGAGGGCACCCTGCGCGGGCACCGCTTCGCTCCGGACGGCAGCCGCTGCGACACCGCCGTCTTCTCGATCCTGCGCGAGGAATGGCCCCACGTGCGCGAGGCGTTGCTTGGCCGCCTCGCGCCCTTCGAACTGGCCGACAACCACTGTGCGTATGTCGCGGAACCGGCCCGGAGCGAACACGCGGCGTGACGGGTTCTTCGCGGGGCTCCTACGAGGGCTTCTCGACGGCGCGGCTGCGGCCGGGCTTGTAGCGCGACACCGTGGGATCGCCGGAGAGCCAGAACCGCCACGGGTAGTCCGCGGAACCGCCGTCGCCCGACACTCCGACCCGGAGGCCGCTCGTGATTGCCGATGGCGCGGCCGGGCATGCCGGAAGGTCGAGGCTGAACGGTTCGGCCAAGGCATCCCGGCCGCTGTCCGCCGTGGTCAGTCCCAAAGCGGAGGCAAGGCGCGCCGGCCCGCTGGCAAGATCCTTCAGCGATCTCGATGCCGGACGGCGGGACTGTGCCAAGGCTTGCCCGGCCACCACCTCCCCTGCCCGCAACAGCAGCGCGGACGCAACGCCGTCGGGCCCGCAGACGATGTTGGCGCAATAGTGCATGCCATAGGTGAAGTAGACGTACAGGTGGCCTGCGGGTCCGAACATCGGAGCGTTTCGGGCGGTGGGGCCCCCGAAGGTGTGGGATCCGGGGTCGGGTTGGGCCGAGTCGCGCGGACCCAGATACGCTTCCACCTCGCTGAGCCGGACGGACACCGTGCCCTCAGGAGTCCGGTGGCTCAACACGGCGCCGAGGAGCAAAGGGGCCACGTCCCGCGGATCTCCGGAAAGAATCGCCCGGATGGCCTCCGTGGATTGGCGCTGCGTTGTCATGCCCAGACCCTAGCAAAAATCAGGCAATCGGATCCGCCGCCGGCGATGTCCGATTCCCGCTAGGAAGGGCCCGGGGAAGCTGACAGGATGAAGTCATGGACTTTTGGCAACGCTACCGTGCCATCGATGCGCGGGACCCCCGGTTCGACGGCCAGTTCTTCACCGCTGTGCGCTCGACGGGCATCTACTGCCGGCCGTCGTGCCCGGCACGGACGCCCAAGGCGGAAAACGTGACGTTCTACGAAACCTCGGCCGCGGCCCACGAAGCCGGGTACAGGGCGTGCAAGCGATGCCTCCCGGAGGCGGTCCCCGGCACTCCCGCGTGGAACCTGCGCTCGGACGTCGCGGGCAGGGCGATGCGGCTCATCAACGACGGCGCGATCTCCCGGGTCGGCGTTGAAGGACTTGCCACCAGGCTGGGCTACTCCTCCCGCCAGCTCAACAGGATCCTCAGCCATGAACTCGGCGCCGGGCCGCTGTCCTTGGCGCGGGCCAGCCGGGCCCAGACCGCCAGGACGCTCCTGGTCTCCACCTCGATGAAACTCTCGGACGTGGCGTTCGCCGCCGGTTTCAACAGTGTCCGCCAGTTCAACGACACCATCAACGAAGTCTTCGCCCTGACTCCCACCGCGCTCCGTGCCACCGCGAAGCCCCTGGGCCATCACGGCAAGCCTGGCGAGACGACGTCCCTGACCCTGAACCTCCCCTACCGGGAGCCGTTCGATACGGGGATTTTCGATTTCCTCGCGGCCCGCGCGGTTCCCGGTGTCGAGCTGGCGGGTCCCGCAAGTTACACGCGGACCCTCCGCTTGCCCCGCGGCAACGCCGTGTTCACCGTGGAGTACGACGGCGGGGCGCGCGGCGGCGCGCTGACCCTCGCCGTCAGCACCTTGGATCTCCACGACCTTCCCGTACTGTTGAGCCGGGTGCGGCGGTTGTTCGATCTCGACGCCGATCCCGTCGCCGTGGACGAGGCGTTGGCTTCCGATGCCCGGCTCGGCCCCTCAGCCCGCGATACTCCGGGGATCAGGGTCCCGGGTGCCGTGGACCCCCAGGAACTGTTGATCCGCGCGATGATCGGCCAGCAAATCACCGTGGCCGCCGCCCGGACCGCTTTGAGCCACCTTTCCGACGCCGGAACCCGCCTGCCGGAAGGGCACGCAGGACACGCACTGGGCCTGGACCGCCTGTTTCCCACGGCCGCGCAGATCGCCACCTCGGGCCGGGAACTGCTGAGGGGTCCGCAGCGGCGCATCGATTCCGTTCTGGCTGCGGCAGCAGCCATGGCCAGCGGGGACCTCGACTTCGACTACGGCGACGACCCCCAAACGCTCGCGGACAAACTGTTGCCGCTGCCCGGCGTCGGACCATGGACCGTGGGGTACGTGGCGATGCGGGTCATCGGCGACCCGGACGTCTTCCTGGCGAACGATGCAGCGGTCCGGAACGGCCTCAAGAACCTCGCGGCAGCGGAAGACCTGCCTGCCGATTTCCGCAACGTGAGCCCGTGGCGTTCTTACGCCACGATGCATCTGTGGCGGGCAGCCGCAAGCAAACGCGGAGGCGCTAGTGCGCCGCGGGAACGCTCGACGGCCACGGGAGAAGCTCAGGCAAGTCAACACCATCCGCGTCGGCAGAGGCCCGCAGGCTCCCCAGGGTAGGTGTGCGCCCGGCGAGCCAGGCGGCGATATCCGTGATCATGCCGTTGATGGCGACGGACTGCCGCCCCGAGCCGATGACCAGTTGCGGGAGGCCAAGGGGCTGAAGAACGAACTTCTGGTCTGCCGGAACACGGGCGGAGAGGAAATCAAAGAGGTGCTCGCAGAATTGCCGGCTCCAGGCTTCCGGGCCGCGGCCGATTCCCAGGTCCGTGACGTGGATGACGAGTTCGCGCCAGAGCGCCAGGCCGCCGTCGAGCACAGTTCCGTTCCGGAAGCTGATCCGGGTGTTCCAGCCGGACTCCACGAGTCCGTCGAAGGCCCTCAGGGCCCGGGCAAGGGCGGCTTCGGTGGCGTCGCGGTGTTTGGCGAGGCTGTGACTCGCCGCTAGCTCAATGGCCTTCGTACGGCCCTCGTAGCCGCCGTCGTAGATGTCGATGGTCTCGCCGCGCGCGGCGTATTCCAGCTGCCTGGCCATTGCATTCGAGATGCCGGCGATGTGAGCCAGCACGTGGCCGCGGGTCCACCCGGGCAACTCGGAGGGAGCTGCGACATCGGCGTCGTCGAGTTTGGCGACAACGTCGGTGACAGTGCCGGCTGCTTTGTGGAGCTCGGCAAGAAGCGCTGAGGTAGTGATCTCGGTCATAGCGCCATAGTATCCGACAGAGTTAACCGCTGTTAACGACGATTAACTGACAACGGCGGGCATTTCGCGGCAGCGTTTTTGCGAAAAACACCGCCGCGAAATCCCCGCCCGCCCCCTAGCCTCGCAAGCTCGGCCAGGGAACCCTGCGGGCGTGGGCCCATTGTTGTTACCCGGTGTTGTTACCCGGCGTAGCCGCGTACCGCTGCGAGTTCCGCTTCGAGGGCAAGCAGCTGGCGTTCGACGGCGGCCGGGGCCGTTCCGCCCTGGGAGTTGCGGCTGTTGAGCGAACCTTCGGTGCTGAGCACTGTGCGAACCTCGGGAGTCAAGTGCGCCGAAATGCCCGCGTACTCTTCGTCCGTCAGGTCCCACAGCTCGACGTTGCGCCCTTCGGCCAGCTTCACTGCGGCACCGGAGAGCTCGTGTGCCTCCCGGAACGGGACGCCCTGGCGGACGAGCCACTCTGCGATGTCCGTGGCAAGTGCGAAGCCCTGCGGGGCCAAGGATGCCATGCGCTCGGTGTTGAAGGTGAGCGTGGCGATCATGCCGGAAACAGCCGGGAGCAGCACTTCCAAGGTATCCGCCGCGTCGAAAACCGGTTCCTTGTCCTCCTGCAGGTCGCGGTTGTACGCGAGCGGCAGGCCCTTGAGCGTCGCCAACAGCCCGGTCAGGTTGCCGATGAGGCGCCCTGCCTTGCCACGGGCGAGCTCGGCGACATCCGGGTTCTTCTTCTGCGGCATGATCGAGGACCCCGTCGAGTACGAATCATGGAGCGTCACGAAGGAGAACTCCTTGGTGGCCCACAGGATGACCTCCTCGGAAACCCGCGACAGGTCCACGCCGATCATCGAGCAGATCCATGCGAACTCGGCGAAGACGTCGCGCGAGGCAGTGCCGTCGATCGAGTTGTGCACCGCCGAGAAGAATCCGAGGTCCGCAGCGACGGACTCGGGATCCAGGCCGAGCGAGGAACCCGCCAAGGCTCCGGAACCATACGGCGATACACCGGCGCGCTTGTCCCAGTCCTGGAACCGCTGCACATCGCGCAGCAGCGCCCAGGCATGGGCTAGCAGGTGATGGCTCAGCAGGACAGGCTGGGCGTGCTGCAAGTGTGTCCGGCCAGGCATGGCAACGCCCTGGTGGGCCTTGGCCTGCTCCACGAGGGCATCGATCGTGGCGAGTACGCCACGGGCGATGATGCGGGCATGGTCGCGCAGGAACATGCGACCCAAGGTGGCCACCTGGTCGTTGCGCGAACGGCCTGCCCGGAGCTTGCCGCCCAAGTGGGTTCCCGCGCGCTCGATGAGCCCGCGTTCGAGGGAACCGTGGACGTCCTCGTCGCTCTCGGCAGGCTTGTAGGCGCCGCTCGCGACGTCGTCATCCAGCTGGGTGAGCGCCGCGAGCATGTCGTCGAGTTCGCCGTCGTCGAGCAGCCCGGCCTGGTGCAGCACGCGGGCATGCGCCTTGGAGCCGGCGATGTCGTAGCGGGCCAGCCGCCAGTCGAAGTGCGTGGACTTGCTCAGCGCGGCAAGCGCGTCCGCGGGGCCGCCGGCGAACCGGCCGCCCCACAGCGCGCCGGTGTTTGTCGCTTCAGATTTGATCCCCGAACGCTCCCCAACCTCGCTGCGCTCGGCCGGGGACCCCGGCGTCCGTGGGCCCTGCTGCTGACTCACTTTCCTGAAACCCGCAGGTCGCGGCCTGCGGCGACCTTGGAGGACATTCCCCAGAGCTCGATGAAGCCCTTGGCCTGCGACTGGTCGAAGGTGTCGCCGGTGTCGTAGGTGGCGAGGTCGAAGTCATAGAGCGAGGTGTCGGAGCGGCGGCCGTTGACGATGGCCTGGCCGCCGTGCAGGACCATGCGGATGTCGCCGGAGACGTATTTCTGGGTGTCCTCGATGAAGGCGTCCAAGGAGCGCTTGAGCGGGGAGAACCACTGGCCGTCGTAGACCAGCTCGGACCAGCGCTGGCCGACGGTGGCCTTGAAGCGGGCCTGCTCGCGCTCGATGGTGACGTCCTCGAGGTGCTTGTGGGCGGTGATGAGGGCCATCGCGCCGGGCGCCTCGTAGATTTCGCGGGACTTGATACCCACCAGGCGGTCCTCGACGACGTCGATGCGGCCAACGCCCTGGGCGCCGGCGCGGCGGTTCAGTTCCTGGATGACCTGGAGCGGAGTGCGCTTGACGCCGTCGATGGCCACCGGGACGCCGGCTTCGAAGGTGATGGTGACTTCGTCCGGCGCCGGCGGGAATTCCGGGGTGGCCGTGTAGTCGTAGATGTCCTTGGTGGGGGCGTTCCAGATGTCCTCGAGGTAGCCGGTTTCGACGGCGCGTCCCCAGACGTTCTGGTCGATCGAGTACGGGTTCTTCTTGGTGGTCTCGATCGGCAGTCCCTTTTCCTCGGCGAAGGCGATGGCCTTGTCGCGGGTCAGGGCGAGGTCGCGGACGGGTGCGATGCACTTCAAGTCCGGGCCCAGGGTCTGGATGCCGACCTCGAAGCGGACCTGGTCGTTACCCTTGCCGGTGCAGCCGTGCGCAACGGTGGTGGCACCGAATTCGCGGGCGGCCTTGACGAGGTGCTTGACGATCACGGGGCGTGAGATCGCCGAAACCAGCGGGTAGTGGCCCTGGTAGAGGGCGTTGGCCTTCAGCGTGGGCATGGCGTATTCGTTGGCGAATTCGTCGCGGGCGTCGGCCACGTAGGCCTCGACGGCGCCGCAGCCGAGGGCGCGCTGGCGGATGGTCTCCAGCGACTCGCCGCCCTGTCCGACGTCGACGGCCACGGCGATGACCTCGGCACCGGTGGCTTCACCGATCCAGCCGATGGCTACGGAAGTATCAAGGCCACCGGAGTAGGCCAGAACAATGCGCTCAGTCACGAGAGTGCTCCTTTGTTGTTGCTTGGTTCTTTTGAGTCAAATGCTTGGATCGGGCCGAAGGCCCGGATGGAACAGGTCAGAAGGGCTCAGTTGCCGGTCTCGGTTAGTTCCCCGGTCCGGCTTCCTGGGCCAGCTGGAGGAAGCGGGCTGCCAGCTCGGCGCCGCCGTCGGGATCCCTGGCAACCAAAAGCAAGGTGTCGTCGCCTGCGATCGTACCCAATACAGACGGCATTACCGAGTGGTCGATGGCCAGGGCGAGGAAGTTGGCGGCACCCGGCGGTGTCCGCAGCACGACGATATTGCCCGAGGCCTCGGCAGTGACCAGCAGCTCGCCGCAGAGGCGCGACAAGCGGGCGTCCAGGATTTCCTGGGTGACGCCGCTTTTTGCATTGCGGTCGCCGCCCTCGCCGGGGACCGCATAGACCAGTGCACCGTCCTTGCCGCGCACACGCACCGCCCCCAGTTCCACCAGGTCCCTGGAGAGGGTCGCCTGGGTGACCTGCACGCCGTCGTCGGCCAGCAAAGCCGCTAGTTCGGCCTGCGAGCGCACCGACTGACCGGTCAGGATCGCGGTGATCCGCGCCTGCCGGGCGGTCTTGGTGGCGGGGCTGGCGCCTTGCGACGCAGGATGGGTGGACACTAGAACGTGCTCTCTCCGGTGCCCTCAACGGGGGAAAGCCCGTCGACGAATGCGAGTCCCGAGCGGTGCATGAGCCAGGCCATGAGCGCTTTCTGGGCGTGCAAGCGGTTCTCGGCCTCGTCCCAGACGATCGATTGGGGTCCGTCGATGACACCCGCGGAGATTTCGTAGCCGCGGTAGGCGGGCAGGCAGTGGAGCACGACGGCGTCCGGTGCGGCGTGTGCCATGGCGGCCTCGTCCACGGAATACTCGCGGAAGAGCTCCATCCGCGCTTCCTTCTCGGCTTCCTGCCCCATGGACACCCAGGTGTCCGTAGCGACGACGTCGGCGCCGTCGAGGGCTTCCGCGGCGTCAGTGGTGATGAGCACGGAACCGCCGGTCTCGGCGGCGCGCTCCTCGGCCGCCGCCACGATGTCGGCGGCCGGCAGGTAACCTTCCGGACCCGAGATCCTGACGTGCATGCCCGCCGTGACGCCTGCCAGCAGATAGGAGTTGGCCATGTTGTTCGCGGCGTCGCCCAGGTAGGCCATGGTGAGGCCCTTGAGTTCGCCCTTGTGCTCCTTGACTGCCAGGAGGTCTGCCAGCAACTGGCAGGGGTGGTAGTCATCGCATAGGGCGTTGATGACGGGAACTTTGGAGTTTTCGGCCATGGCTACGAGGCCGGAGTGCGCCGAGGTCCGCCACACGATGGTGGAGACCATGCGTTCGAGGACCTTGGCGGTGTCCTCCACGGATTCCTTGTGGCCGATCTGCGCCTCGCCCGGATTGATGATGAGCGCGTTGCCGCCCATGTCGGCGACGCCGGTGGCGAAGGACACACGGGTACGGGTGGAGGTCTTGTCGAAGATGACGGCGACGGTCTTGCGCCCGTTGCCGGCAGCCGCGAACGGTTGGATGCTGTACGGGGCGGCCTTCATCCGGACTGCGAGCTCGAGCACCTCGGCTTGCTCGGCCGGAGTAAGGTCCGTGTCCTTGAGGAAATGACGGGTGGCGTTCACTGTGCGTCCTTAGCGGTCAGTGGTGCAGCGTTCAGGGGTGCAGCGGTTTCGGTTGCGGCCTGGATGATGCCTGGCAGCGCGTCGAGGAAGCGGTCGGCTTGCTCGGCCGTCAGGATGAGCGGCGGAGCCAGCCGGATGGTGCGCGGGCCGGGACTGTTGATGATGAAGCCCGCGTCGAGGGCAGCAGTCACCATGGCGGGCGCAATGTCGGAGTCGAGGTCGAAACCGATCAGGAGGCCTTCGCCCCGCACTTCGGTGACGGCGTCGACGTCGGACAGTCCGGCCCGCAACCGCGCGCCGACGCTGAGCACATTTTCCAGTACGCCCTGGCTTTCGATCGCATGCAGGGTGGCGAGGGCTGCGGCTGTGGCCACCGGGTTCCCGCCGAAGGTGGTGCCGTGCTGGCCCGCGGTCAGGAGCGACGACGTCGGCTCCCCGAAGGTGATGAGCGCGCCGACCGGGAAGCCACCGCCCAGGCCCTTGGCGAGCGTCACGGCGTCGGGGACGATTCCGGCGTCTTCGCTGGCCAGCCATTTGCCCGTTCGGCCGACGCCGGTCTGGACTTCGTCCAGGATGAGCAGCGCGCCTGCTTTGCTCGTCATCTCGCGGGCCGCCTGCAGGTACTCGACGCTGAGCGGGCGGACGCCGGCTTCGCCCTGGATGGGCTCCAGGAACACCGCGGCAGTGGTTTCGTCGACGGCGGCACGGAGCGCCTCGATGTCGCCGAACGGGATGTGGACGACTCCGCCCGGCAGCGGCTCGAACGGCACCCGGTACGCTTCCTTGGCGGTCAAGGCCAGCGCACCCATGGTGCGGCCGTGGAAAGCACCTTCCAGGGCGATGATCTTGGTGCGCGTGCCAGAGCTGTTGCGCCGCGCCAGCTTGAACGCGGCCTCGTTGGCTTCGGTACCGGAGTTGGCGAAGAACACCTTGGAGCCGGCAGGAGCTTTGGTGATGGCGAGGAGCTTCTCCGCGAGCGCGATCTGCGTGGGGCTCGTGAAGAAATTGGAGACGTGGCCCAGGGTGGCCAGCTGGCTGGAGATGACGGAGGTGACGAACGGGTGGGCGTGGCCCAGGGCGTTCACCGCAATCCCGCCGAGGAGGTCCAGGTATTCCTTGCCGTCGGCGTCCCACACAAGGGCACCCGCACCCCGGACCAGGACCCGCTGCGGGGTGCCGAAGACGCCCATGAGCGAGGAAGAGTAACGGGCCAGCCAGTCGCTTCCAGTGCTCTGGGAAACAAGCGTGGTTGCGGCGGGTTCCGCAGTGACGGCGGTCGGGCTCAAACCAGCAGTTTCGTTCATGAGTTCACTTCCTCGTCGGGGACAACCTGGGTTCCGATGCCCGCGGTCGTAAAGGTTTCCAGGAGCATGGAGTGCGGCAGCCGACCATCCACGATGTGCGCGCGTTCCACTCCCTCATCAATGGCCTTCAGGCAGGCCGTCATTTTCGGGATCATGCCGGACTCGAGGCCCGGCAGCATCTCCCGCAGTTCCGTGGCCGTCAGCGAGGAAATGAGCGAGGACTTGTCCGGCCAGTTGGCGTAGAGGCCCTCGACATCGGTCAGGATGACGAGCTTGGATGCGCCCAGTGCCGAGGCGACCGCCGCTGCGGCCGTGTCGGCGTTGACGTTGAGGACCTGCCCGGTAGTGGAGCCGGTGCCGTCGCCTTCGTCGATGATCTCGGGTGCGACCGTCGAAATCACCGGGATGCGGCCGGCGTCAAGGATGTCCTCGATACCCCTGGGATCAACACCCACCACTTCGCCCACCAACCCGAGGTCCACTTCTTCGCCGTCCACCACGGTGCCGGTGCGCACGGCACGCAGGAGTCCGCCGTCTTCACCGGACATGCCTACGGCATAGGGTCCGTGGGAGTTGATGAGGCCCACGAGTTCGCGGCCCACTTGTCCAGTAAGTACCATGCGGACCACGTCCATGGCCTCGGGAGTGGTGACGCGCAGGCCGCCCTTGAATTCGGATTCGATGCCCAGCCGGCCGAGCATCGAGTTGATCTGCGGGCCACCCCCGTGCACGACGACGGGGTGGATACCCACGTGGTGCAGGAAGACGATGTCCTCGGCGAAGGCGCGGCGGAGTTCCTCGTTGACCATGGCGTTGCCGCCGTACTTGATCACCATGGTGGTGCCGGCGAACCGCTGGATCCACGGCAGCGCCTCGATCAGGGTCGCTGCCTTGTCCTGGGCTGTTTTTGCCGAATCGGCGCCGATGGATGTGTTTTCCCGGGTGTGCGCAGTCATGGTCATCCCGTCTAGCTCGAGTAGGCGCTGTTCTCGTGCACGTACTCGTGCGTGAGGTCGTTGGTCCAGATGGTGGCCTCGGCGTCGCCGGCCTGCAGGTCGATTTCCACGAGCACCTCGCGGGGTTCGAGGTCTACGAGGTTGCGGTCGTCGCCGATGCTGCCGTTGCGGCAGATCTGGATACCGTTCATGGAGACGTTGAGCCGGTCCGGTTCGAAGACGGCGTCCGTGGTGCCCACCGAAGACAGGACGCGGCCCCAGTTGGGGTCCTTGCCGAAGATGGCAGTCTTGAAGAGGTTGGAGCGGGCCACCGAACGGCTGACGATTTCGGCGTCGCGCTCGCTCGCCGCGTTGAACGTGCGGATGGCGATGTCGTGGCTGGCACCTTCGGCGTCACCGATCAGCTTGCGGGCGAGCTCGGCGCACACGTGGGTGACCCCGGCACCGAGCTGCTCGGCGGACGGCATGGCCTCGGAGGCCCCGGAGGCCAGCAGGACCACGGTGTCGTTGGTGGACATGCAGCCGTCGGAG
Organism: Arthrobacter sp. SRS-W-1-2016; assembly: GCF_002009585.1. Classification (NCBI taxonomy): domain Bacteria; kingdom Bacillati; phylum Actinomycetota; class Actinomycetes; order Micrococcales; family Micrococcaceae; genus Arthrobacter; species Arthrobacter sp. SRS-W-1-2016. Next base: position 15,060 of record NZ_MTPV01000014.1, read on the forward strand.
TCCGTGCGGTCGAAGGTGACGCGCGTCGCGTCGCGGAGCACCACGTCGAGCTCTTCCGCCGGGACCTGGGCATCGGTGGTGAGCGCCACGAGCATGGTTGCCAGGCCCGGCGCCAGCATGCCGGCGCCCTTCGCGATGCCCCCGACCGTGAACGTGTTGCCCTCGGCATCGGTGCCGGTGAAGACTGCTTCCTTCGCCACGCTGTCCGTCGTCATGATCGCCGTGGCGGCAGCGGAACCGCCGTTCTCGGAAAGTTCGGCGAACGCGGCGTCGATGCCAGGGATGATCTTGTCCATGGGCAATTGCTCGCCGATGAGTCCGGTGGAGCAAACCACGACGTCGGAGGCGGAGATCCCGAGGACGGCTGCCACTTTCTCTGCGGTTGCGTGCGTATTTTGGAAACCCTGGGGACCGGTGCAGGCGTTGGCGCCGCCGGAATTCAGAACCACTGCGTCGACGCGCCCGTCGGAGAGAACCTGGCGGGACCAGTGCACCGGCGCCGCGGCGACGCGGTTGGACGTGAAAACGGCTGCTGCGGCTTTCAGGGGCCCGTCGTTGACGACGAGGGCGAGGTCCGGGTTGCCCGAGGCCTTGATGCCTGCTTTGACGCCGGCGGCCCGGAATCCCTGGGGGGCGGTGATGGTCACGGGGCGACTCCTTGGACGTTGAGGCCGGCGGATTCATCCAGGCCGAGGGCAATATTCATGGACTGCACGGCGCCGCCGGCGGTCCCTTTGGTCAGGTTGTCGATGACGCACGTGACAACCACACGGCCGGAATGCTCGTCGAAGGCCAACTGCATGACGGCGTGGTTGGAACCCTGCACCGATTTGGTGGTGGGCCACTGGCCCTCGGGCAACAGGTGGACGAACGGTTCGTCGTCGTACGCTTCAGCCCAGGCACTGCGGAGTTCCGCAGCGGTGACGCCGGGCTTGACCTTGGCTGTTGCCGTGCTCAGGATGCCGCGGCTCATGGGCGCGAGGGTGGGAGTGAAGGACACGGTGACCGGTTCACCCGCGGCGTTGGAAAGTCCCTGTTCGATCTCGGGGGTATGGCGGTGGCCGCCGCCCACGCCATAGGGACTCATGGAACCCATGACTTCGGAACCGATGAGGTTGACCTTGGCCGCCTTGCCCGCGCCCGAGGTACCGGAGGCGGAAACAATCACGACGTCGTCCGGCTGGAGAAGCTTGTTGGCGAAGCCGGGCGTGAGAGCGAGGAGGGCCGACGTCGGGTAGCAGCCGGGAACGGCAATCCGCTTCGCTCCCTTCAAGGCGTCGCGCTGGCCGGGAAGTTCCGGCAGCCCGTACGGCCAGGTCCCCGCATGGGCGGAGCCATAGAACTTTTCCCAGGCAGCGGGGTCTTCGAGCCGGTGGTCCGCGCCGGCGTCGATCACCAGCGTGCCTTCCGGCAGCTGCGCTGCGATCTCAGCCGAGGCTCCGTGCGGGAGCGCCAGGAACACGACGTCGTGACCGGCGAGGTTTTCCACGCTGGTGTCTTCGAGAATCCGGCTGGCCAAACCGTGGAGATGCGGCTGCAACTCCCCTAGTCTGGAACCGGCGTTGCTGTGCGCAGTGATGGCACCGATGGTGACGTCCGGGTGGCCTGCCAGAAGGCGCAGCACCTCTCCCCCGGCATAGCCGCTGGCACCGGAGACGGCAACAGAAATAGTCATGGCACGACTATACAGCAAAACTATTCATGGTTGCCGATATTTATGCATGCCCTTTTCCGGACCTTTTTCGAGCCACTCCCGGAAGCAGCTCGTCTCGGCACAACCCCTTTGGGAGCGTATGCTGGACAGAGGGTGATCTAGACCGTGCAGCCGATCGTCGGTTGCAGCGTTGCCCGTTATGTATTACGGGGCAACTGCATATGTCACAGACCTCCACCACGGAACGTCCTCATAAGGGCGTCCGGCCACCCAACGCCGTCGTACTTAGCTATTCCGAACTGCTCAAGACGGTCCGCGCGGAAGGGCTTTTGAAGCGCCGCGTCGGTTTTTACATCAGCGTTTTCGCTTCCCTGGTCCTCTTGCTGACCGGCACCTGGTTCGGCTTCGCGCTGATTGGGCCCAGCTGGTACCAGCTCCTCATCGCCGCGGCCCTGGGCATCCTTTGCACCCAGTTGAGCTTCCTTGCCCACGAGGCCGGCCACCGCCAGATTTTCGCGTCCCGCAGGGCCAATGACTGGTCCGCCCGCATCCTGGCCACTTCGGTTGCCGGCATCAGCTACGCCTGGTGGGAACAGAAGCACGGCGCGCACCACAACAGCCCGAACGTGATTTCGAAGGACCCGGACATCAAAACCGGAGCCCTGGCATTCCATGTTGAAGCCGCTGCCGGCAGGCAGGGACGCTTCGCGTTCCTCACCCGCAGGCAAGGCTGGTTCTTCTTCCCGCTCCTCTTGCTGCTGGGCATCAGCCTGCAGTGGGAGTCCTTGATGTACATCTTCCGGCCCGGAGCCATCAAGCACCGCTGGGTGGAGACCCCCATCCTCCTGGCACGGCTTCTCGCGCTGCCGGTCCTCGCCTTCACCTTCCTTCCGCTTGGCATGGCATTTGCCTTCCTGGGCGTCCAGATCATGGTGTTCGGCTTCTACATGGGTGCTTCCTTCGCCCCGAACCACAAGGGCATGCCGGTGCTCCCGGCAGACTCGCGGGTCGATTTCCTTCGCCGCCAGATTCTGACCGCCAGGAACATCTCCGGCGGCCCGTTCATGAACATCCTCCTGGGCGGCCTCAACCACCAGGCGGAGCACCACTTGTTCCCGGACATGGCCCGCCCGCACTTGCGCCGCGCTTCGGAGATCGTTCGGAGCTACTGCGAAAAGCATTCCATTCCCTATACGGAAACCACGTTGATGCAGTCATACGGCATTGTCGTGCGGTACCTCAACGAGGTAGGACTCGCCGCAGGCCGCGGCTTTGACTGCCCCGTCGCATCCGCGCACGGCAGGGGCTGATACGCCCGGAAGGCCACGGGCCACGTTACGGCGAACCACGGCCCCCAGCAGCTGACTGGACACTCGACGGACTCCGCTCCCTAGGATGGTTGTGTGAATGCGGGCACGAAAGTGCCTCGACGGAGAAGGAGACCCATGACGCAAGCGATCATTGCCCGGCAAGCGGGAGGACCCGAAGTCCTCGAACTCACCGAAGCAGAGGTTCCGGTCCCTGGCCCGCGACAGCTCCTCGTCAAAGTTGCGGCGGCCGGAGTGAACTTCATTGACACGTATCAGCGCAGCGGCACCTACAAGGTCGAGTATCCGTTCACCCCCGGTTCCGAGTCTGCAGGCACCGTGGAGGCCGTCGGCCCCGACGTCGAGGACTTCGCCGTCGGAGACAGGGTCGCTACCGCCGAAGGATCCCGCAGCTACGCGGGGTACACCCTCGTAGACGCGGACAAGGCACTTCCCGTGCCGGACGGCGTCGACGACCACACAGCGGCAGCACTGCCGCTGCAGGGAATGACCGCACACTACCTGATCAACTCTTCCTTCCGCGTGGAACCGGGCCAGACCGTCCTGACACATGCCGGCGCCGGCGGCGTGGGACTCATCCTGACGCAGTTGCTCAAGGCCCGGGGCGCACGCGTCATCACCACGGTCTCCTCGGACGAGAAGGAAGCCCTTGCCCGGGAAGCCGGCGCGGACGAAGTCCTGCGCTACACCGGATTTGCGGACAAGGTCCGCGAGCTCACCGATGGCACAGGCGTGAACGTGGTGTACGACGGCGTCGGCAAGGATACTTTTGACGGTTCCCTCGCAAGTTTGCGCGTCCGCGGCTCGCTCGTCCTGTTCGGGGCGGCTTCCGGTCCTGTGCCACCCTTCGATCCCCAGCGGCTGAACGCGGGCGGATCGCTGTCCCTGACGCGCCCCACCCTTGGCCATTTCCTCCAGAACCCGCAGGAGCGGCGCTGGCGCTCGGCTGAAGTCTTCGGCGCTGCCGCCAGCGGCGCGCTCAAAGTCCGGATTGGCGGAACGTACCCGCTCGCCGACGCAGCCCAGGCCCATCGCGACCTGGAGGGCCGCAACACCACCGGCAAGCTACTGTTGCTCCCATAATCGAATAAACAGCACGTTGGCTTTTCACTTAGCATTGGGCTAGGCCATGGCAACGGTCACGCGACCGCTGACACTTTTTGTTCACTTCAATCCGAGAAGCTTCGAACGTGACCCAGGAACATGAAATCCCGGCGGACAGCCTGGAACTCCAAGCGGTGCATCTGCCCCAGCTGCAAGGTTCAGCAGCCGCGCCGCCCGCGCGCACGCTCGTGGAGATCCTCCACGACACGGCCCTGGCATTTCCGGAGGCTTCTGCCCTCGACGACGGGCAGAAGTCGCTGAGTTATTCAGAGCTCATGGCACAGGTACACGGTTTTGCTGCAACGCTCAACGCAGCCGGTCTGGGCCCCGGGGACAAGATCGGCGTCCGGGTTCCCTCCGGATCCAACGATCTCTACATTGCCATCCTGGCGATCCTCTCGATTGCGGCCGCCTATGTGCCCGTGGACGCGGACGATCCCGGGGAACGGGCACGGCTGGTTTTCGGAGAAGCCAAAGTGTCTGCCGTCGTCACCAAGGGCCGCAGGATCGATGTGTCCGCGGACCGCCCCACACCGCACCCGACTCCGCGCGCACCCGGGCTGGACGACGATTCCTGGGTCATCTTCACCTCGGGGTCCACCGGCACGCCCAAGGGTGTGGCAGTGCGGCACCGTTCATCCGCCGCCTTTGTCGACGCCGAAGCCCGGCTCTTCCTCCGGCAGGATCCGATCGGACCGCAGGACCGGGTCCTCGCCGGCCTTTCCGTGGCCTTCGACGCCTCCTGCGAAGAAATGTGGCTGGCGTGGCGGCACGGTGCCTGCCTTGTCCCGGCCCCGCGTGCCTTGGTGCGTTCCGGCATGGACCTTGGCCCGTGGCTCATCAACCACGGCATCACGGTGGTTTCCACCGTTCCCACACTCGCGGCCCTGTGGCCCGCGGAAGCCCTGGAAAACGTGCGCCTGCTCATTTTCGGTGGCGAAGCCTGCCCTCCGGAACTCGCAGAGCGTCTCGCCGTTGACGGCCGCGAAGTGTGGAACACCTATGGCCCCACCGAAGCAACCGTCGTGGCCTGCGCGGCTCCCCTAGGCGGGGATGGCCCGGTCAGGATTGGACTGCCGCTGGACGGCTGGGACCTCGCCGTCGTCGATGCTGCCGGGGTTCCCGTCGCGGAAGGCGAGACAGGCGAACTGATCATCGGCGGCGTCGGACTGGCCCGCTACCTCGACCCGGCCAAGGACGCCGAAAAGTACGCCCCCATGCCGTCCCTGGGGTGGGAACGCGCATACCGCTCCGGCGACCTCGTCCGCTACGAGGAAGCCGGCCTCATTTTCCAGGGCCGCGCGGATGAACAGGTCAAGCTTGGCGGCCGGCGCATCGAACTCGGTGAGATTGACGCCGCCCTGCAGGCCCTCCCGGGAGTCGCCGGCGCCGCGGCTGCGGTCCGCACGACGGCGGCGGGGAACCAGATACTGGTCGGCTACCTGGCTCCGGCCGGACCAGGGGACATCGACCTCGCAGCGTCCCGCGAATTGCTCACGGAAAGCCTTCCCGCCGCGCTGATCCCCCTGCTGACGGTCGTCGATTCGCTTCCGACCAAGACCAGCGGCAAAGTGGACCGGCATTCGCTTCCCTGGCCACTGGCCGGCGCGGGCGCCGCGGATGCCGATAAAGCACCACTCAACCTCCCCGAGGACGCCCAATGGGTGGTTGAACAGTGGGAAAGCGTCCTCGGCTCCGGCGTCACCTCGCTCGACGCCGATTTCTTCGCCTACGGTGGCGGCTCCCTCGCCGCAGCCCAACTCGTCTCGGCGCTGCGCGTGCGGTACCCCACCATCACGGTGGCCGAAATCTATGCAACTCCTCGCGTAGGCGCCTTGATCGACGCCGCGCGGCAGTCACTGCCGGAAGGCGGCATCCAAGGGCCGGCGGCCGAACGCACGGTCCGCCCCACCTCCCGGAAATCGCAGATCTTCCAGACCCTGATGGGAATCTTCCTCAACATCTTGGTGGGCATGCGTTGGCTCACCTACCTCATGGCCGCCAACCGCTTACTGGCCGACTTCGCCGGTTTCACCGCCGCTCCCGTGGTGTCCTGGTGGTGGATCCTGGCATCTTGGCTGGTGTTCGTCAGCCCGCCGGGACGCATGGGGATCTCGATTCTGGCCGCGCGAACCCTTTTGCGCGGCGTCAGTCCCGGAACGTACCCGCGCTCGGGCAAAGTCCACTTGAAGCTGTGGCTGGCAGAACAGATCCAGGACCTTTCAGGCGCCATCAGCCTCGCCAGCGCTCCGTGGGTTCCCTACTACGCCAGGGCACTCGGGGCAAAGATCGGGAACAACGTCCATTTGCACTCGCTGCCTCCGGTCACCGGACTGCTCTCCTTGGGCAGCGGCTCCAACATCGAACCCGAAGTGGACCTCTCCGCCTGGTGGATCGACGGCGACTACGTCCACATCGGCGCCATCCACGTAGGTGCCGGCGCCACAGTCGGCTCCCGTAGCACCCTCATGCCGGGAACCAGCATCGGCGCAGGTGCGCGCGTGGAGCCCGGCTCCGCGGTGTTGGGCAAGGTCAAGGCCGGGCATCTTGTTGCCGGCTCCCCCGCCGAGCGCCGCGGCAAAGCCAAGAATGGCTGGCCCGAGACCCCCTCGTCACACCACCTGATCGGCAGGCTCTGGTTTGCGGCATTCGCTGCGGCCTCGGCGCTGCTCGCCCTGATCCCCTACATCTCGGCATTCGTCGCTGTGATCGTCATCCTGGCATTCATCCAACGCAGGAGTTCCCTGCAGGACGCCTTCCCGGAACTCCTGCCTGCCATCCCTTTGGCGGCATTGGCCTGGTTCCTGTGCAATCTCCTCTTGATCCTGGCGACCACCCGGATGCTCGGCATCGGCCTCAAGGAGGGGTACTACCGGGTCCGCAGCCGCGTCGGCTGGCAGGTCTGGGCCACTGAACGTGTGCTGGACATGGCACGGGACCTGCTCTTCCCGATCTACGCCAGCCTCTTCACCCCGGTGTGGTTGCGCCTGCTGGGTGCCAAGGTAGGCCGCAACGTGGAAGCTTCCACGGTGCTCCTGCTTCCACGCATGACGACCGTCGGCGAAGGCGCGTTCCTCGCCGACGACACCATGGTGGCCTCTTACGAGCTCGGCGGCGGCTGGATGAAAATCGCTCCGGCCAAGATCGGCAAACGCTCCTTCCTGGGCAATTCCGGCATGACCGCCGCAGGCCGCAGCGTTCCCAAGAACTCGCTCGTGGCGGTCCTGTCCGCCACGCCGGCCAAGGCTAAATCGGGCACCTCCTGGCTGGGGAGTCCTCCCGTCAGGCTGCGCAGGACCGCCGTCAATGCGGATCAGAGCCTCACCTTCAACCCGCCGTTGGCCCTCAAGACCAAACGGGCCCTGTGGGAACTGTGCCGCTTGGTGCCGGTCATCCTGACGGTGGGGATCGCCGTCGGCATCATGCTGGTCCTCGACTGGATCGCCTCCGAGACCTCCTACTGGCTCGCCGCCGTCCTTGGAGGCGTCGTGATCCTCGCCGCGGGTGCCGTGGCGGCTGCAAGTTCGGTGGCCGCGAAGTGGGTCTTGGTCGGGCGCATCAAAGAGGGCGAACATCCCCTGTGGAGCTCGTTCATTTGGCGCAACGAGGTGGTGGACACCTTCATCGAAATGGTCAGTGCCCCTTGGTTTGCGCGTTCAGCGTCCGGCACGCCGGCGTTGGTGTGGTGGCTCCGGGCGCTCGGCGCGAAAATCGGCCGGGGTACCTGGTGCGAGAGCTACTGGCTGCCCGAAGCCGACCTCGTCACGCTCGGCGAAAGCTCCACGGTCAACCGCGGCTGCGTGGTCCAGACACATCTCTTCCATGACCGCATCATGAGCATCGACACCGTGGTCCTCGGTGACGGCGCCACGATGGGTCCGCACGGCGTCATCCTGCCGCGCGCCAGCATCGGGGCCGGCGGAACGGTGGGACCGGCGTCGCTCGTCATGCGTGGAGAGACGGTTCCCGCGGGCACCTACTGGATGGGCAACCCCGTCAGCCCGTGGTCCGGGCCGTAGCGTAGATTGGCAAGGGGGCTTATTAATCACCAGCCCATGAGGACCCCAACACAACAAGCTACACGGAGGCAGCCAGCGCACATGAGCCGCAGCGAACCCGGAACACCCCAAGCGCAGGGAACCACTACAACTGCCGCCGATCCCTACACCCTGCACCATGGGAGCACGGCATTCCAGGTCCTGAGGTATGAACTGGACCTGGACTACAGCCTGGGCAGCAACCGGCTTAACGGACGCGCCGTGCTCCGTTGCGTCACGCTCGAAGACACGGACTCCGTAGTCCTCGACCTGGTAGGCATGAAGGCTTCCAAAATCCTGGTTGACGGCAAGAAAGTGCCGAAGTTCAGCCCGCGCGGCGAACACCTCGTGATCACCACCAAAGAGGCCTTGCGGGCAGGCCAGCCCTTCACGGTTGAACTCCGCTACGACGGCAACCCGAAGCCGCGCCGGGGCCTGTGGGGCGAAGTCGGGTGGGAAGAGCTCGAAGACGGTGTGCTTGTTGCCGGGCAGCCGAACGGCGCCGCGTCCTGGTTCCCGTGCAACGACCATCCGCGGCACAAGTCCAGCTATTTGATCAGCATCACCACCGACGACAACTACCGCGCCATCTGCAACGGCCGCCTCGTCTCCCACAGCAGGAAATCAAGCCGCGAAACCTGGGTCTACGAACAGGCCGAGCCGATGGCAAGCTATCTCGCCACCGTGCAAATCGGACGCTACCGGCTTCACCAGCTCAGCCCCGCCCCAGGTGGGGTCCGCGCCGGAACTGCCCATCACGCCGAAGCCCTGCGGCAGGCTCCGGTGCCCCAGTTCGTTGCGGTCTCCCCCGGTTTGTTGACCGAGGCCCGCGAAGGCCTGGCACGGCAGGCCGACATGATGCGCACCTTTGTGGAGTGTTTCGGTCCGTATCCCTTTGCCGAATACACGGCCGTGGTGACCGAGGACGAACTGGAAATACCGCTTGAGGCCCAGACCCTCTCCATCTTCGGCCGGAACCACATGGAGCAATCGTGGGACGCGCAGCGCCTCATCGCCCACGAGCTGTCCCACCAGTGGTTCGGCAACTCGCTCACCGTGAGCAGCTGGCGGGACATCTGGTTGCATGAGGGCTTCGCGTGCTATGCCGAGTGGATCTGGTCCGAAGAGGCGGGCGTCATGTCCCTCGCCAACCGCGCAAGGGCCGCGTGGCGCAAGCTCGACATGGGCGCCCAGGACCTCGTGATCGGGGATCCCGGACCGGAGCACATGTTCGATGACCGCGTCTACAAGCGCGGGGCCCTGGCCCTCCACGCCGTCCGCCGCGCCTGTGGAGACGAAGCGTTCTTCGGATTGCTGCGCCATTGGACCGAGGCCAAGCGCCACAGCTCCGTCTCCACGGAGGAATTCATCGCTGCGGCAAACACTTACGTCCCGGGGCTCGACGCGGCAAGTGTCGTGGAACCGTGGCTGTACCAGGCAAGGCTGCCTGCTTTCGGCTGATCCCGGAAATCCAGCCTGTCCAAGGACTTAGCGTGCCGATATCGCGAGGGCGGCAAGCAGTCCGGCCGGAAGATCCCGGCCGCCCGCGCTTGACGGGAGCTCGAGGTCCCACAGCCCCGCCCTGTCAAGCACATCGAGGGAATCCGGGGCCACCCTGAGCCCTTCGCCCGTCATCTTCAACCAGGCTTCCTTGCGCGCCCACAATCGTGCTCGCTCCTGGGCCCGCCCCGCGGGATCCAGCGCGTCGAGATGGCGCCGCTCCCGCACGGTCAGGGCGACGTCGTCGAAGCCGGTGAACTCCGTGCCCGCGGCATTTTCCAGGTCGGCGCCCACCCGGAGCCCTGGTTCGGGGTGTACGACGGCGGCAAACAGCACCCAGCCCGACGACCGTGAGGCGCTAAGCGCCAAGGGTGCGGGGCCGCCGTCGAGCAGGTATCCGGGCCGGCCATGCGCGATGTCCGGACCGGAACCGCAGTCCGGACACTCGTAGGCCGCCTGGAGCTTCGAGGCGGGAACACCCAGAAGGGTGGCCGCAAAGTCTCGCTGCGCCAGCCTGGATGCCAGGAATTCCAGGCGCAGGGCCGGGGCCATGGTGTTTGCCCGAAGCGTCTCGGCCGGAGACAGCAATTCCGCCGCGATCTTTTCGACGGCGGCGGAATCGGTAGGGTCCAAGGACTGGATGTGGACAGCCAGCCCCTGGATCCCCGGGTTGATGTTCGTCAGCGCTGGACTGCCCCGAATCGCTCTGCGGCGACGGCGACGGCGGCCTCACGTGCCTCCGATGCCTCGTCGGCGGTCAAAGTGCGGTCCGAGGCACGGAACCGCAGCCCGAACGCGAGCGACTTCTTGCCGTCTTCGATCCCCTGGCCCGCGTAGACATCGAACAAGGCGACGTCTTCGAGGAGTTCGCCGGCGCCTTCCCGGAGGGCCGCCAGCACTGCGTCCGCCGGAACGTCCTGCGGCACCACAAGGGCTACGTCCTGTGTGGCCACCGGGAAACCGGAGATGTGCTTGGCGACAATGACGTCAGGAGCGGCATCGAACAGTGCGTCCGCATTGAGCTCGAGGGCAACGGAGCGCGCCGGCATGTCATGGGCGGCGAGCAGCTTGGGGTGCAACTCGCCGGCGTAGCCTACGACGTCGCCGGAGCGGAGCGCCAACCGGGCGGCTCGGCCCGGGTGGAACGCCTGGTGGCTTCCTTGGCTGACCACGAGTTCGACGCCGAGGACGTCGCCGACGAGCCGGGCAACATCCAGGGCGTCGGCCCAGTCCCAGGCACGCGGGGTGTGGGCCGCGGCTGCCGGGGAATCATGGCCGGTCAAGACAGCGGCGATGTGCAGCGGCTGGTCCGGGACGCCGTCGTACAGTCCGTCAAGGACCTCGTCGGTTGGCTTGACTCCCAGCGGCGGGATGGATGCCGTGCCGAGCTGACCGTCGGGAAGGAACACCGAGCCTGCCTCGAAAAGGGCGAGATCGCGGAAACCGCGGGAGTGGTTGCGGCGGGCCACCTCGATCAGGCCGGGAAGCACGGACGTACGCAGGTAGCCATGTTCCTCGCTGATCGGGTTGGCCAATTTGAGGGCGGTGCGTGCCGCGCCTTCCTCTGCCACGCCGAAGGTGTCGTTGGCCGACTTGGAGACAAACGGGTACGACAGGACCTCGGTGAGCCCGGCGTCGGCGAGGGCCTGGACCACGCGGCGTTTTTGCTGCTGGGTCCGGGTCAGGCCGCGGCCTGGAGGGGCCACGGGCAGGGTTGCCGGGATGTTGTCGTAGCCCACCAGCCTCGCTATTTCCTCGGAGAGGTCTTCCTTGGTTTCCAGGTCGTTGCGCCAGCTCGGTGCCGTGACCACGTAGGAGTCGCTCGCTTCGTCCTTCAGGACGATGGCGCCGAGGTCCTTGAGGGAACCCGTGATTTGCTCTTCCGTGAAGTCGATGCCGATCCGGGAGGCCGCGTAGCCTGCCGGCAGCTCGATGGTGACGGCGTCAGGTGCCGTTCCGACGTCGGTGCCGGCTTCGTCCGCCGTCCCGCCGGCCAGTTCCACCAGGAGGTCGACGACGCGCTGGGCAGCTACGTTGGCAACCTGCCAATCCACACCGCGTTCGAATCGCTTGGACGCCTCCGACGGCAGCTTGTGCCTGCGGCGCGAGCGACCGATCGAGACCTCGTCGAAGTGCGCGGCCTCGACCAGGACGTTGGTGGTCGAATCGGAAACCTCGGTGTTGGCTCCCCCCATCACGCCGGCGATGCCGATTGCACCGGAGTCGTCGGTGATCAGGAGGTCTTCGACGTCGAGCGCACGCACTTTGTCGTCAAGGGTGGTGATCTTCTCGCCCGCGACGGCCCGGCGGACCACGATGTCGCCCGAAAGCTTGTCGAGGTCGTAGCAGTGGTTCGGCTGGCCGAGTTCGAGCATCACGTAGTTGGAAATGTCGACAGGCAGCGAAATGGAGCGGATGCCGGCAAGACGCAGCCGGGAGACCATCCATGGCGGGGTGGGACGGGTTGCGTCCACGCCGCGGACCGTGCGAGCCACGAAGCGGTCGCAACCGGGCTTGCCGTAGATGGGGGCGTCGTCGTTGAGCTTGACGCCATAGCCGCCGGAGAGCGCCGCGGGGGCGTTGACCTTGGCCGCCGGGTCCGTGAAGACGGTTCCGGTGGCGTGGGCGTACTCGCGTGCCACGCCACGGATGGAGAACGCGTAGCCGCGGTCCGGGGTGACGTTGATTTCGGCGGCTTCGTCGTAGAGGCCCAGGAGGGACATGGCGTCGGTGCCGATTTCGGGATCCAAGCCGATGCGGGAGAGCACCAGGATGCCGTCGTGGTCCTCGCCGATGCCGAGTTCACGGACGGAGGCGATCATGCCTGCGGACAGGTGCCCGTAGGTCTTGCGGGCGGAAATGTGGAAGTCACCCGGGAGCACGGCGCCCGGGAGGGTCACTACAACCTTGTCTCCCTCGACGAAGTTGTGGGCACCGCAAATGATGCCCTGCACGCCGGAGGGATCGATGCCCTTGCCGGTCAGGGTCTGCTCCTGGCCTTCAGGGACAACGCGGACCTGGCACCAGTTGATGGTCTTGCCGTTGGACTGCGGTTCCTTGACGAGGCTCAGGACCTGGCCCACCACGATGGGACCCTTGAGTTCGTCCGTGGGGCGGTGGACCGCTTCTTCCTCAAAACCGACCTTGACGAGTTCCGCCATGACGTCTTCGGCCGTGGCGTCGGCCGGAACCTGCGCGAATTCACGCAGCCATGTAAGTGGGATACGCACTGTTAGATCTCCATCCCGAAGTGCTCGCTGAAACGTACATCGCCTTCGATCATGTCGCGCATGTCGCCGACCTCGTTGCGGAACATGAGCGTGCGCTCGATGCCCATGCCGAAGGCAAAACCTGAATACTCGTCCGGGTCGATGCCGGCAGCGCGCAGGACGTTGGGATTGACCATGCCGCAGCCGCCCCATTCGATCCAGCGGGGGCCGCCCTTGGCGCCGGGGTGCCAAATGTCCAGCTCCGCGGAAGGCTCGGTGAACGGGAAGTAGTTGGGACGCAGGCGGATCTGTGCCTCGTCACCGAACATCTGCCGGGCGAAGTGCTCCAAGGTGCCGCGCAGGTCGGCCATGCTCAGCTTCTTGTCGATGGCCAGGCCCTCGAACTGGTGGAACACGGGCGTGTGCGTGGCATCGAGTTCATCGGTGCGGAACACCTTGCCCGGGCACAGTACATAGATGGGCACTTCGCGCTCCAGCATGGAACGGACCTGCACCGGGGAAGTGTGCGTGCGCATGAGCAGGTGTGCCTCGGGAGGCTCCACGAAGAAAGTGTCCTGCATTTCGCGGGCCGGGTGGTCCGGCTTGAAGTTGAGGGCGTCGAAGTTGAACCACTCGGACTCGACCTCGGGTCCTTCGGCGATTTCCCAGCCCATCCCGACGAAGATGTCCGCGACACGGTCCTGCAGCGTGGACAGCGGGTGGCGGGCACCGGCGCGGCGCCGTCGCGGTGCCGCCGTGACGTCGACGGTTTCCTCGACGAGGATGCGGGCGTCGTTTTCGGCTTCGAGCACAGCGGTCCGTGCTGCGAGCGCCTGGTTGACGCGGCCACGGGAAGAACCCATGAGCTTGCCCGCGGCGGCCTTCTGTTCCTTGGGCAAGCCACCGATTTCACGGTTGGCAAGGCTCAAGGGCGACTTCTCGCCGGTGTGCGCCAAGCGGACGGCTTTGAGTTCTTCGAGGGAGGATGCAGCAGCAATCGCGGCGACGGCTTCCTCAACGGCAGCGGTGATGGCAGCTTCATCCAGAGGGTTCGGGATGGCAGCGCCCGGCAAAGTGTCAGTCATCTACTGTTCTTAGCTACGAGTCGGAAATGGTCTTCACCAGGCAGGGCCGTGGCAAAAGCAGGAGTCATGCTCGCCGGACACGTCCGGCGGACACTAACCCCAGTCTAGTAGAAGGGTTCGGCGGGGCTTTAACCCATGACACCCTTCCAGCGCCCGGGGCTAGCATGGCTTCATGACACCGGCCCGCACCATCACTGTCACCGGAGAAGGAACCGCCGAAGCCGTTCCCGACCTGCTCACACTCACACTCGCCGTCGAAGTCAGGCGCGACGCCGCCGAAGGGGCCTATGACGACGCCGGAGCGATCGCCGTGGCCGTCACGGACGCCTTGCGGGGGCACGGCGTGGCCGCACGTGATCTGCGGACCAGCGGCCTCAATCTGCGCGCCGAACTTGTCTGGGCCGAAAACCAGGGGCAAAAGGTCACTGGTTATGTTGCGTCCACCACCCTGGTCGCCCGGGTCGGCCCGCCGTCGGCGGCCCCCGCGGCCATCTCCGCAGCGGTGGCTGCGGGCGGTGACAGCCTTCGCATCAACGGGATCGAGCAAGGATTCACGGATTCCTCCGCGGTTGCGGCGCGGGCACAGGCGGCGGCGTGGCGGGAAGCCGAAGCGACGGCGTCCCGCTTTGCGTCACTCGCAGGCGCCCGCTTGGGGCGGGTGCTCTCCATCGATCAGCGGCCGGAGCATGGATCACCGGTGCCGATGATGTCCGGCATGAAGCGTGCCTCCGCGGGCGAAGGCGTTCCCATCGAGGCGGGATCGGCGGCTGTTTCCGCGAGCGTGGTGGTGCAGTGGGAGCTGGACTCACCGGCGCCGGCCTAGAGAACAGCGCCAGCTTAGTGAATAGCGCCGGCGGATAGCGTCGCGTCCACCGGAGTCTCAAGCGCTGTGCGCACGACGACGGCGATTCCCCGGCCCATGTCCCGCGTCGCCATGCCGGGCGCGGTGCTTCCCTGCGGGATCCGCGCTTCGTCATAGGGAACGTGAATGAAGCCGCCTCGCGGGCGCGGCGCTGCCGTTCCGGCGAGCTCGTGCATGAGGGCATAGAACACGTGGTTGCACACGTACGTCCCGGCGGTCTGTGAGACTTCGGCGCGGATTCCGGCGATCTGCAGTGCCCGGAGCGCGGCCTTCACCGGCAGCGTGCTGAAGTACGCCGCTGGCCCTTCGGGGACCACCGGTTCGTCGATGGGCCGGTTTCCGGCGTTGTCCGGAATCCTTGCGTCATCGCAGTTAATGGCCACGCGCTCCAAGGAGAGGCGGTCCCGGCCTCCGGCGAGCCCGACGCAGACAACCAGTTCGGGGTGAAGTCGCCCGACGGCGTCGCGCAGGACCGTGGCGGATTCACCGAAGACGCACGGCAGCTCGAGGGCTTCCACTCCATGTCCTTCTGTGCGCAAGATTTCCTGCGCTTCGAGGACGGCAGCCCACGAAGGGTTGTTCGAATCGCCACCGAAAGGCTCGAACCCCGTCAGCAGAATCATGCACCTACCCTAGCAACAGCTCGCGCGGCTCCCCCGTCCTCGCGCGGACTTTCACCGGCTGTTTCATCAGCCCGTGGTTCAGCAGGCCTTGACAACCATTCGAACATATATTCGAATGGAGCATATGAGATGGGACGCACAGGCACTTTCACCACGACGTGGTCCGGCACAAGGAGACAACAGCAACAGCATTCCGTCCGGAGCCGCCCCAGCAACAGACGCACTGCTGCCGCTGGCCGGGCTTGTGCGTTCCGTCTCAACCCCCGAATTCTCCGGAGTCACCTTCCATGAGGTCACCGCCAAATCGGTGCTCAACAAGGTGGCGTCCGGTTCCCAGATGCCTTTCGAATGGACGGTCAATCCTTACCGCGGATGCAGCCACGCCTGCGTCTACTGCTTTGCGCGCAAGAGCCACACCTATCTGGAGTTCGACGCCGGACACGATTTCGATTCCCAAGTGATCGTGAAGATCAACGCAGCAGAGGTCCTGCGCAAGGAACTCGCGAAACCGTCGTGGGGCCACCACCACGTGGCGCTCGGCACCAATACGGATCCGTACCAGCGGGCAGAAGGCCGCTATCAGCTGATGCCGGGGATCATCCGGGCCTTGGCCGATTCCGGTACACCGTTCTCCATCCTCACCAAGGGAACCCTCCTGGGCCGCGACATCCCCCTCCTCAAGCACGCCTCCAGCCAAGTGCCGGTGGATCTGGGCATCTCGCTGGCCATGACTGACGAAGCCCTTGCATCGGCAGTGGAACCGGGCACGCCCGCACCACGCGCCAGGCTCAAGCTCATCCGCCGCCTGCGCGAGGCCGGGTTGCCTTGCGGTGTCATGGCCATGCCCATCCTGCCGTGGCTGACGGACAGCGATGACGCCCTGGAGTCGCTCTTTACCGCGTTGTCCGACGCCGGTGCCACCGGCGTCACGGCCGGGGCGTTGTACCTGAAGCCGGGCACCCGGGAATGGTTCATGCAGTGGCTGGCGGCACAGCACCCCGGCCTGGTCGGCAAGTACCGCCGTCTCTACGGCCAAGGCTCGTATGCCTCCAAGGAATACAGGACCTGGCTAAGTGGACGCATCAACTACTTCAAGGCCCGCCACGGTTACTCCGGAAGCAGCGGTTTCAGCCACAGGAACGCCGCTGCCGGCAAGGAAACGCCGGCGTCGTCACCACCGGCTTCCGTACCAACAGCAGGCCAGTCCACTCTTTTCTAGCCAGGTCTTTGTTAGCCAAACCCGTTCAGCCAAGCAGGCCCGAGGCCACCCGCTCCAGCAGCGCCTGGACAATCGGAAGGTCGGCGGGGATCCACGGCAACGTGGAGGCCTCGTCTCCGTTGCCCAGCGGAACCCACCGGAGTTCATCATGGTCCTGGAGGGGACGCGGCTCGCCGTCGAGCAGTTCGGCGAACCATACCCTCATGACGGCCCGCTCGTTCAGGGGCCATCCCGTGCCTGCCTGCGGTTCCACTTCGGCTCCGAGCCGGACGGTTACTCCGAGCTCCTCGAGCAGTTCGCGGTGCAGGGCGTCTTCGAAGGATTCCCCGGCCTCGAGTTTGCCGCCCGGGAACTCCCACATACCTGCGAATTGCGGTGGGGCGCTGCGCCTTGCGACGAGCAACCGTTTCGGATTTTCAAGGGAATCGACGACGGCGGCGCCCGCCACGCTTATCAGTCCAGTCACCGCAACAGTCTATGGCCCGCCAGGTGATCACCTCCGCCTATGGAAGTGCTCACATTCAGGGCCATTCACCGGAGACGCGCACTAAGCTTGAAAGTTGGCTTTATTCCCTTCGAGTGGCTTCCCACTCACCCCCAAGAAACAGGACGATGACCACTACCGCTGTCAGCAAGACCTCCCAAAAGACCGGAAACCGCCACGTGGCGCTGGCGATCTTCGCCCTTGCCATGGGTGGATTTGCCATCGGCACCACGGAGTTCACCATGATGGGCTTGCTCAAGGAGATCGAGCAAGGACTCAACATCAGCACGCCTGAGGCCGGGAACCTGATTTCTGCCTACGCCTTGGGGGTCGTGGTGGGGGCGCCGATATTCGCTGCCCTGGGCGCCCGCCTCCCCCGCAAGCAACTTGCCTTGGGCCTCATGCTGTTCCTGTCCGTAGCGAACCTGACGTCCTTCATCGCACCGGACTACGGAACCATGTTGATCACGAGGTTTGCCTCGGGACTGCCCCATGGCGCCTTCTTCGGGATCGCCGCGGTCATCGCGGCGAGCCTGGTTGCTCCCACCAAGCGCGGCTGGGCGATTTCGATGGTCATGGGCGGGCTCACCATCTCCAATGTCATCGGAGTTCCCGTGGCTACGTGGCTCGGCCAGAGCTTCGGGTGGCGCCTGCTCTTCATAGTCGTCGGCGCCATCGGCCTTGTCACCAGCGTGTTGCTGTGGAAATTTGTCCCCTTTGAGCCTGCCCACCCCGAGGCAAGCATCCGCCGGGAACTCGGTGCCCTCAAACGCATCCAGGTCTGGCTGGCATTGTTGATCGGAATCATCGGTTTTGGCGGCTTCTTTGCCACCTACACGTACATCTCCCACACCATGACGTCCGTGGCCGGCATCCCCGAGGCGCTGATACCCCTGGTGGTTGCCCTCTACGGTCTCGGCATGGTGGCAGGCAACATCCTCGGCGGCCGCATCGCCGACAAGTCGGTCATGGGAACCATCTACCGGGTCCTTCCGCTCATCGCGTTGGCGCTGGTGGCCTACGCCGTCGCAGCCCACTGGGCGTGGTCCGCGTTCATCATGGTCTTCATCGTGGGCGGTATCGGCTCCATGTTGGTTCCGCCGTTGCAGACGCGCCTCCTCGACGCATCACCGGACGCCCCGTCCTTGGCTTCCTCGCTCAACCATTCCGCCCTCAACATCGCCAACGCGCTTGGCGCGTTCCTGGGCGGCGTGGTCATCGCCTGGGGTTGGGGTTACGTTGCCCCGGCCCTCGTCGGTGCTGTCCTCGCAATCCTGGGACTTGGAGTCGCGGGCATCAGCGGCTGGCTGGAACGCAAGAGGCCACTGGCTGCATAGTGCTGTCGCAGGACCTAGACCTGCACCCGCTCCACGTCCGGTTCAAGGTAGATGACCCGCGCGATCGGCACTGCAGTGCGGATCCTGAGTTCGGCGTCGTCGATCGCTTTGGCAATCGCCTGGCCGGTATCTGCCGCGCCCACACTGATCTTCGCGGCGACAAGCAACTCCTCCGGACCCAGGTGCATGGTCTTGAGGTGGATGATGCGCGTGCCGTCGGACTCGATGGCTGCCGTGATGCGCGCGTTGTCCTCTTTGGTGGCTGATTCGCCGAGCAGCAAGGACTTGGTCTCCACCGCGAGCACCACGGCGATTCCCACAAGAAGCAGCCCGATCATTCCCGTGCCCGCGGCATCCCACAAGCCGTTGCCCGTGAGGAGGGTCAGGCTCACGCCGAACAGGGCGAAAACGAGGCCCAGCAGGGCTCCGAAGTCCTCCAGGAGAATCACGGGCAATTCCGGCTGCTTGGCGTTGCGGATGAACTTGATCCAGCTCTGTCCGCCGCGCAAGGGATTGGACTCGTGGATGGCCGTCCGGAAAGAGAAGGATTCCGCCACCACCGCGCCGAGGAGCACAGCCAGCGGCACCCACCAGAAACCACCTTCGATGGCATGGGGATGCTGGAACTTCTCCGCGGATTCGTACAGCGCGAAGAGGCCGCCGACGCTGAACAGCACAATCGAAACGATGAAAGCGTAAATGTAACGTTCCCGGCCATAGCCGAACGGGTGTTCGGGACTAGCGGCGCGCTTCGCCCGCTTCCCGCCAAGCAGCAGGAGCAGCTGGTTGCCGGAGTCCGCTACCGAGTGAATCGCCTCGGCCAACATGGACGACGACATCGTCAGGACGAATGCGACGAACTTGAGCACGGCGATCGCCAGGTTGGCGCCAAGTGCCGCCAGGATTGCCTTGGTACCGCCGTGTTCAGCCACGTCAGGCCCCCTGCTGGGAGCGTGCGCTGGCGTAAAGACAGACAGTGGCGGCTGTGCCGAGGTTCAAGCTTTCCGCCGAACCGTAAACCGGCACGGCGACGCGATGGTCCGCAAGCGCCAGTTCTGACTCTGAAAGCCCTTGCGCCTCGTTACCGAACAGCCAGGCCGTTGGTGCTTCGAGTGCGTAAGCGGAAAGGGCTGCCGACGCTCCCAGACGGCGTGCCGCGTTCTCATCCTGGAGTTTGTCCAGGTTGAGGGTGCCGTAACCGTCCGCGGCGAGGATTCCGATACCGCATTCCTTGCAGAGGGCCACGAGTTCCTCGACGTCCGCACCCAGGACAACGGGCAGGTGGAAGAGCGAACCTGCCGTGGACCGCACGGCCTTCGGGTTGTAGATGTCAACGCTGGAGGCCGTCAAGACGACCGCATCCGCGCCCGCGGCATCGGCGGCCCGAAGGACTGTTCCAGCGTTGCCGGGGTCCCGCACCTGGCACATGACGGCGATCAGCCGCGGTCCGGCGTCGAGCACCGATTCAAGGCTGACGTCCACAAAACTGCAGACGGCCACGATCCCTTGGGGATTGACAGTGTCCGCCATGGCGGCCAGGACGTCGTCGTTCGCGAGCCGCAAGGCAACGCCATCGGCGAGCCCGGCCAGTTCAGGGAGCCGGTCAAGGCAGCTTTCGCTCGCGAAGACTTCGTGGACGACGCTGGGCTCCCCCGCCGCGGTCCGCTCCCGGTGCAGGACCAGCGCCTCGCGAACAGCCTGGGGGCCTTCCGCGAGGAACCGGCCGCGTTTTAAACGGGCCGGGCGCCCTGCAAGCTTTGCGACATCCCTGACCCGATCGGCTCGGGGGTTGGACATCGGAAGTTCTTGCGGGCGCCCGGTTTCGTTCATATACAGAACATTAGTGGCAGTTGCCACTGTCCCATGAACTGAGGCTACGCGTGCTACTCAGCAGCTTCAGCGGCCGGCTTCTTCGCAGCCTTGGCCTTGGGGGCCTTGGCAGCGGGCTCTTCGTCGGAAACGGAGGCCTTGACTGCCGGAGCAGCCTTGGTAGCCGCAGAAGTCTTGGCGGCAGCCTTCGGAGCGGACTCGGCCTTGGCGGCCGGAGCGGAGGTGTCGGCCGGCAAGGAATCCTTGGCAACCTGGACCAGTGCGGCGAAAGCGTTGGCGTCGGAGACGGCCAGCTCTGCCAGCATGCGGCGGTCAACCTCGACCTCAGCGGCCTTCAGGCCCTGGATCAGGCGGTTGTAGGTCAGGCCGTTGGCGCGGGATGCAGCGTTGATGCGCTGGATCCAGAGGCGACGGAAGTCGCCCTTCTTCTTGCGGCGGTCGCCGTAGCTGTACACAAACGAGTGCAGCAGCTGCTCTTTAGCCTTGCGGTACAGGCGAGACCGCTGACCGCGGTAACCCTTGGCCCGTTCAAGGACAACCCGACGCTTCTTGTGGGCGTTTACCGCCCGCTTCACACGTGCCACGTGCGTACTCCTTCAAAATTCTTATCCCAAGCTGCTACTGCCGGAAACCCGGCCGGCCTGAGAAGGCTTTGGTGTAGTCGGCAGCTACCGGATGGCAGCAACCAGAAAACTTGGAACTTAGACGCCGAGCATCTTCTTGATGACCTTGGCATCGCCCTTGAAGACGATCTTGTCGCCGGCAAGGCGACGGGTCAGGGTGGAGGACTTGTGCTCCAGGTAGTGGCGGCGGTTGGCCTGCTGACGCTTCAGCTTGCCGGTACCGGTCAGCTTGAAGCGCTTCTTAGCACCACTGTGGGTCTTCATCTTCGGCATGGGAACCGATCTCCTTACGTGTCCGCAGACTGGGTCTGCAGTTCTTTCGTGCAGCCACCCCATAGGAGGCGGCTGCTGCTTTCGTGCCGGGCGGAGGGGATGCCTCCTGCGGCGTGACTAGTTGGTCTTGCGCGCCGCTGGCTTCGGGGCGGCCTTGGGGGCTGCCGGTCGAGCTGCAGGCTTCGGAACCGCGGGCTTCGCCATCGGTTTCGGTACTGGTGTAGCAGCAGGCTTGGGAGCAGCCGGCACAACGGGCTTCGGAGCGGCCTGCTCAGGAGCCTTTGCCGGCTGAGGAGCCTTGACCGGTGCCGGTGCCTTCGCAGGCGCCGCAACCGGGGCAGCCTCAACTACGGGAGCCTTTTCGACAACCGGAGCCGCTTCAGCCACAGGGGCCTCTTCGACAACCGGAGCCGCTTCAACCACAGGGGCCTCTTCGACAACCTTTTCCTCAGCGACCGGAGCCTCTTCGACTTCAGCAGCCTCAGCTTCAACGGTCTCCGGGGCGGTTTCCTCGGCCTGGGTCAAGAGTTCCGCCGGGAGCAAGTCCGCGAGTGACTGGGTCAAGGGAGCATCCTCGCCTGAAACGTCAATCCGGCCTGCAGCCTTGGCTTCATTCTGGGCTTTGGCTTCTGCACGCTGCGCCGCGCGGCGGGCCTCGGCCTTGGCCTCAGCCTTGTTCTTCAGCGGGCCGATCACCATGACCATGTTGCGGCCATCGATACGCGGGCTTGACTCAATCACGCCGACTTCGGCAACATCCTCAGCGAAGCGCTGCAACAGACGGATGCCCATTTCAGGGCGCTGCTGCTCACGTCCGCGGAACTGGATCATGGCCTTTACCTTGTCACCGGCACCCAGGAAGCGAAGCGCGTGGCCGCGCTTGGTCTCGTAGTCGTGGGTATCGATCTTCAGGCGGAAGCGGATTTCCTTCAGAACCGTGTTTGTCTGGTTCTTGCGGGCCTCACGGGCTTTGACAGCGGCTTCGTACTTGTACTTGCCGAAGTCCATCAGCTTGCACACCGGAGGCTTCGCCTGCGGTGCAACTTCAACGAGATCCAGGTCAGCCTCGGCAGCCAGACGCAGGGCGTCCTCAATACGGACGATTCCAACCTGTTCGCCGGCAGGGCCGACCAAACGCACCTCGGGGACGCGGATACGCTCATTGATTCTTGGCTCGCTAATGTCAAAGCTCCTGTTGTTGTGATGAGTATTCCACCGGCAAATAGAGAAGGCCCCCAATTGCTGGCGCAATCGAAGGCCTCGAAGATCGGATACGCCCCTCAATGGGGGCATTCGCACCATCCAAGGTTGACCTTGAACGGTGTCCGACCAGGTACCCGGCAACTTACATCCCCGAAGGGAAACGGCTGACGCGGGTGGGAGAGAACTCCGCTTGCAAACTGAAAATCAATTCTACAGAAATCGGCAACCAACCGCACATTAACGATGGGTGGCCGAGCGCTGCGTATGCCATGGAAATGGCAACTTCCAGTCGGTCTGTGACAAGCTTACCAGCATGAGCACTTCAGACAGCAATTCCCTCGACCACGAGCCCACCGGCACCGATGCCGGAGTAGGCCAGCAGATCCGCGACATTTCGGAAGTTCCGGCTGTTGAGGTCATCACCACCGGCGCGGTTCACCTCATGAGCGCAGCAGCCGTCAAGGTGGGCTTGGCCGACGATCCCGAGGCCGAGGAGCTCAAGGACCTGGACGAGGCCCGCAAACTGATCACCGCGTTGGCCGGACTCGTCACCGCCGCAGCACCGGAAATCGGTTCGCAGCACGCCGGCCCCTTGCGCGACGGCCTCCGCTCCCTGCAGCTTGCGTTCCGCGAGGCGTCCTTGATACCGGACGAGCCGGGCAAGGGCCCGGGCGAAAAGTTCACCGGCCCGGTCAACTGATCCGGACTACCTGTACGACCGCGACGGCGGGCCGGCCCCTTTGGCCGGCCCGCCGTCGTCGTACTATCGCGCTTGGGCGAAACTCAGCTGGCGGGATCTCCCGCGCCGGCGCGGGAGATGGTCAGGCTCCGGCGCCGACGCAGCTGGAGGAACAGCCCGGCCAGGCACAGGATCACTCCCGCCGTCCCGATGGCGACGAAGCCGGCCCAGGGCCCCACTCCGTCGATGAAGAGCCCCGCGACCGGCGAACCGAAGGCTACCCCCGCCGTGAGGGCCGAGCCATACCAGCCCATTGCCTCTCCACGCCGTTCCTCGTCCACGAGGTCGGCGACCTTTTCCGATGCCGCGGACAACACGGGCGCGCAGAGCAGGCCGGGGAGCAGCGACAACAATGCAAGGGTCCAGGTGTCCCCGGCGAAGCCCATCGGAATGGTCAGTGCCGCCATGCCCAGCAGGAGGAGGATGGGTGAAACGGGCCGGTGCATGGCGCCGTAGATGAGCCCGCCGACAACCGAAGAGGCGCACCAGAAGAAGAAGACAATTCCGATCTGGCTCTCGTGCCCGCCGCGCTGCAACACCGCGACGATTCCGACGTCGGTGCCGCTCAGCACCATGCCTGATCCTGCGGCGACGGCGAACACGGCGGCCACCGCCGCGGTGAACCACGTGAAGTTCCGGGCCATCCTTCCCCGCAGCCCGGACGGCTGGAAAACCGTCGGAGCCATCTCGGAGGCGGCTTCCTGGAGATGGGCCGGCGCCGATGCCACCACGGCGGCTTCGGCCGCATGGAGCTCATCGGCATCCCGGTCAGCCGTTTGGCCGGCATCCAGGACGACTTCGCTGCGGGTGGGCGGGTTGAACCAGAACAAGAACAGCCCGGCGGCTGAGGTGCACACACCGACGATGGTCAGGCCGAGGACCGTGAAGCCGCTGGTAGCGACAACTGCGCCCACCGCGGGGCCGATCATGAAGACCACTTCGGTGCCTATGGAGTCCAAGGCATAGGCGGAACGCCGTTGCTCACCGTCAACCAGGACACCGAGGGACTGCCGGATGACGCTGAAGATCGGCAGCGTCAGCAGGCCCCCGACGAAGACGAGCGGAAGGATCCATTCGTAGCTGACGTGGGGCACCACGGACCAAATCACCAGTTCCGACACCACCGACGGAATAAGCGCCTTGCGCAGCCCGACGGTGTCCACGCGCCGGCCCCGCCACGGGGCACCGATCGCGATGCCGATGGTGAAGACCGCGGCGGCAGCACCGGCAGCGGCATATCCCTTGCCCAGGGTGAGCACGATGTGCAAAGTGAGCAGGACCCCGGCTGCCGAGTGCGGTATGCGGGCCACCATGCCCACCAAGAGGAGACGCCGCACGGACGTGATGGACAGCATCTCCCGGTAGAGAGAGAAATTCACGAGCTACATCCCCTGTTCTGCCGAGGGCAGGACAAGGACGTTCCCCCTGTGCCTCCGGCTACTGTGCCGCCCGCTGCAGGCTGACTTCGATGGAGTCAACCCGTTCGGCGAACAATTCATTCTGCGCCCAACGCCCGTTCAGCCCGGCGACGAGGTCCTGCACCGCTGCGGCGTCCAAGCCGTCTTCCAGATACAGCACCACGCGCAATTCGGGCCCGGGTCCTCCGCCGGCCATGGCCGATCCGTCAGCCGTGCGCGAAGCCATTCCCGATCCCGGCCGCACCTCCAGGCGCCGCACGGCCGGGTACACCCCTGCCAGGGAATTGAGAGCAGCCTCCAGTTCATCATCAAGGTACGACGGCGTCCAGTCACGTTGCTGCGCCAGCGACCACATGGCGGGCCGTCGCACAACGAAGGTCACATCGGAACCGGGGTCGAGCACGAGCAGCTGGGCTCCCTCCGAGACAGCCGACAGCGCTGCCCGGGCCGCGTAGACTGCGACGGGACGGGCCTGCGGGTGCCAGGACTCAAGTGCGCCGGCCGAAGTGAACACGGGCATGGCCGTGCGGCCATCCGGCGCTTTCAGTGTCACGAGCGCCATGTCGGCCTGCTTGTCGGCATGGAGGCCGTCCACGCCCTCTGCTTCCTCAGCAAGCTGGGCCACGACCGGAACGAAGACCCTGGCGGTCGCCAGGGAAGCCACCACACCGGCCTCGCTCCCGGTACCCGCGAGCAGGGCCGCGACGGCGGCGAGGTACCCGGCGTCGGCCGTTCCGTCGTCGTCTTCGAAGTTGTGGATCTTGGCGGCGTCTCCGCTCAAATCCCGGCCCGCCCAGGGCTGGCCGGCGGAATCGGCTGCTCCCCCGGCACCTGCGAGGGCCGCGGCGATGTGCCCGGGCAACTGCCGGGGCGCCGGAGTCGAATCCTTGTCAGCGGCCGGGGACCGTGGATCGTGGGACATCAGCGGCGCCCGGCGACGTCCAGGGCTTCCGGAAGGGTGAAGGCCCCGGCGTACAGCGCCTTGCCGACGATCGCTCCTTCGACCCCGAGCGGCACGAGTTCGCGGAGCACCCGCAGGTCCTCCAGGCTCGAGATTCCGCCGGACGCAATGACAGGTTTGCCGGTCTTTTCCACCATCTGGCGCAGCAGCTCGACGTTGGGACCCTGAAGGGTCCCGTCTTTCGTCACGTCGGTGACCACGTAGCGGGCGCAGCCGGCGTCCTCAAGGCGGGCGAGCACTTCCCAGAGATCCCCGCCTTCCTTGGTCCAGCCCCGGCCTGCGAGGGTTGTGCCGCGGACGTCGAGCCCGACGGCGATCTTGTCACCGAAGCGGTCGATGGCCCGGCGTGTCCACTCGGGGTCCTCCAACGCGGCGGTTCCCAGGTTCACCCGGGCGACGCCGAGCTCGAGTGCGCGCTCAAGGGATTCATCGTCGCGCAGTCCGCCGGACAACTCCACCTTGACGTTCAGCTGGGAAACAACCTCGGTGATGAGGCCGGCGTTGTTGCCGCGGCCGAAGGCGGCGTCGAGGTCCACCATGTGCACCCACTCGGCTCCGGCATTCTGCCAGTTCAGCGCTGCTTCCAGCGGGGTGCCGTAGCTTGTCTCGGAACCGGCTTCTCCCTGAAGGAGACGGACGGCCTGGCCGTCCACGATGTCGACGGCGGGCAGGAGTTCCAGAACTGGCAGTTCGGAGGCGGTGGTCATTGAAGTCCTCGGTGTTTGTGGGGACGGGCGTCAGTTGCCCGGCCGGGTCATTTAGGGGCCAGGGTGAAGAGATAGGCAGCCAGCAGTGCAAGGCCGGCGAGTACGTAGAACGAAACGGAAACCCAGGCGGGGCGTTTCTGCTGGTGGAAGGAGATACCGCCGCCGACCAGCAGCCCGGCCGTGCCCATGAGGATAACGGACCACATATCAGGCAGTTCCTTCGGCTTCGCTCGCGTGCGGTTGGGACTTGGCCTGTGGACGCAGGCCCTCAACCCAGTTGCGCAGGAGCCGCGCTCCGGCGTCACCCGACTTCTCGGGGTGGAATTGCGTGGCGCACAACGGTCCGTTTTCCACGGCGGCGATGAAGGGGGCGCCGTGTTCGGACCAGGTTACCTTCGGCGGGGCCATGCGCGGCTGGACGACGTCGAATTCCCACTTCTGCACGCCGTACGAGTGCACGAAATAGAACCGTTCATGCTCGACGCCGGCGAACAGCTTCGAGCCTTCCGGCACGTCCACCGTGTTCCAGCCCATGTGCGGGACAACGGGCGCCGGCAGGAGCTCCACCTTGCCCGGCCACTCGCCCATGCCTTCGGCTTCGGTTCCGTGCTCCACACCGGCTTCGAACAGCACCTGGAGCCCGACGCAGATACCGAGGACGGGCCTGCCCCCGGCAACACGCCGGCCGATCATCCGGATCGCGTCGACTGCCTTGAGTTCGCGCATCACTGTTTCGAAGGCGCCGACGCCGGGGACCAGGAGCCCGTCAGCGTTCAGGACGTCTTCAGGCTTGGCGCTCAGTGTGACTGCCGCACCGGCACGCTCAAGGGCGCGGACTGCCGAGCGGACATTGCCCGAGCCGTAGTCAAGGACCGTTACGGTCGGCTTGCCCTCAGGCGAGACGATGCGGCTGGCGGCCTTCGGATCCACCACGGCGCCATCCTTGAGGATATGCGTACTCACAGGGCACCCTTGGTGGACGGAATGCCCTCGACCCGGGGATCGGACTCGACGGCGGAACGGAGTGCACGGGCGAATGCCTTGAACTGGGCCTCGACGATGTGGTGCGGATCCCGGCCGGCCAGGACATTCATGTGGAGGCAGATGCCGGCGTGCAGGGTAATGGCCTCAAAGACGTGGCGGGTCAGCGAACCGGTGAAGTGTCCGCCGATCAGGTGGTATTCCTGGCCGGCGGGCTCACCGCCGTGGACCAGGTAAGGGCGTCCGGAGACGTCGACGACGGCGTGGGCCAACGCTTCATCCAACGGAACCGTGGCCTCGCCGAAGCGACGGATACCGGCTTTGTTGCCCAACGCGGTGCGCAGGACCTCGCCGAAGGTGATCGCAACGTCCTCCACCGTGTGGTGGGCGTCGATGTGGGTGTCTCCCGTCGCCTTGACGGTCATGTCGATGAGCGAATGCTTGGAGAGCGCCGTCAGCATGTGGTCATAGAACGGCACTGAGGTGCTGATGTCCGAGACTCCCGTGCCGTCGAGGTTGATTTCAACCAGGACGGAGGACTCACTGGTGGTGCGTTCCATGCGTGCAGTCCGGGCGGCCGCCGTGCTGGCGCCGTTTTCGCTCATTGATATGTCCTTAGGAGGAAGGTGTGGTGGGGCTTGTCCAAGTCTAGGCCGGTGAGGGAGCCTGGCCGTCCAGCAAGGCTTCGAGCGCCTCAAGGAAGGCCGTGGTCTCCGGCTCCGTGCCTGCCGTCACCCGGAGGTGGCCCGGTATGCCGACGTCGCGGATCAGGACTCCACGCTCCAGCAGGCCTTGCCACAGGGCATGGGGGTTTTCGATTCCGCCGAAGAACACATAGTTCGAATCGGAGGCGGCCGGGGTGAAGCCCATGCGGGTCAACTCGCTGACAATGCGATCGCGCTGGATCTTGATGTCTTCGACGTCGGCCATGAGGGCTTCGCGGTGCCGGAGGGCGGCCAGCGCAGTCGCCTGGGTGATGGCGGAGAGGTGATAGGGAAGGCGGACCAGGCGGATCGCGTCGGCGACCTCGGGGGCAGCGGCCATATAGCCGATGCGTGCACCGGCGAGGGCGAAGGCCTTGCTCATGGTCCGGGAGACGATCAGGCGCTCCCGGCCAGGGAGGAGCGTCAGCGCGCTTGGCGTATTATCGTGGGCGAACTCGTGGTAGGCCTCGTCCACGATCACGACTGTCTGGCTTGCTTCGCCTGCCTCGTACACGGCTTCGACAACATCCAGGCCAAGTCCCGTGCCGGTGGGGTTGTTCGGCGAGCAAAGGAACACGACGTTCGGTTTGAGTTCGCGCACCTGCGCGGCGGCCGAGGCTGCATCGAGTCCGTAGTCATCGCCGCGAACACCCGCAATGTAGGCGGTGTCGGTGCCGCTGGCCAGCAGGGGGTACATGGAGTACGTGGGAGGGAACCCGAGCGCGGACCGTCCGGGGCCACCGAAAACCTGGAGGATCTGCTGTAGCACTTCATTGGAACCGTTGGCCGCCCAGATATTCTCGGCAGCGAGGTCGTGGCCAAGGTATTCCGCCAAGGCCTCGCGCAGTTCAGTGAACTCACGGTCCGGATAGCGGTTCAGTCCGGTCGCGGCTGCCGCCACCGCTTCGGTGATGGCCGCCTGGACATCGGCCGGAACGCCATGCGTATTCTCGTTGACGTTGAGCAAAATCGGGACATCAAGCTGCGGCGCGCCATACGGGCTCAGGCCGCGGAGGTTGGTCCGTAGGGGAAGTCGGTCAAGTCGCTCAAGCTGCTCACTCACCATGACAGTTTAAGGTGCCACGGCGGATGCCCTGAAACTGTGACGGCCCTGCGCCCGTTCAGGCGGGCTGCCACCCGGGACGAAAGTGCCCTCAGGTGGCAGGAATGAACAGTTGCTGGCCCGGTACGATGCGTCCGTCCTGCAGGTTGTTCAGCTGGATAATCTCGGCTACGACATCGCGAGGATCCCGGGAAGGCGCCGCCTTCCCTGCAATCCCCCACAAAGATTCGCCCATTTGAACCGTGACACTCGTGCTGGACGTGGGCTGTAGCTCGGCGGCGGAGTCAGCAGCCTTGGCCGGTGAATTCAGGAATCCCGCCAGGCTGAGCAGCGCTGCAACCACGAGCATTGCCGGGAGGCCGAAGAAGACCATACGGCCCCGGCGTGTCAGGCGAAGCCTGCCCGGTGCCGCACTGCGGCCTGGGGTGTGGGTGATGGTGATTGCGGACATGAGCTGAGCCCTTCTGAACAATGCCGCATTCCGGAATCTCTGGGTGCGGCTGCCAATTCTTGCCTTCAGTCAGTGCGTTGCAAGCCGATTGTTCGTCCATGTCTTCGAACGAACACCCGGATCTCGCAGCACTTTTATAGAACACATATTCGAACCTTGCTAAGACATTTTTAGCACTTATCAACGAACGATGTCGAGACTCGCTAGAACAAATGTTTGATAAACGCCTGTGCCTGCCCTACGTTTGAGTGAAGGAACGAGCACTGAATCAGTGCAACAGGAGGGTCTGACATTTCAGGCCGACAGTCCCGGCAAGCGCCTCAGCGGCGGACGGGCGGAACGGAAGGCGTTGGCAAACATGGCAGCGAAAGCCACTGGCAGCGGGTCGGCCTCATCGCGGAGCCAGCAGCCACAGAAGGCCCCCAAGAGCCTGACCGTCCGCCAGAAGAAAATCCTGGAGACCATCCAGCGTTCAGTGAACGATCATGGCTATCCGCCGTCGATGCGCGAAATCGGGGACACGGTTGGCTTGGCCAGCCTGTCCAGTGTCACGCACCAGTTGTCACAACTTGAGAAGCTCGGCTATCTCCGTCGCGATCCCAAGCGTCCGCGGGCGATGGAAGTCCTCATGCCATTGACCTTGGACGGAGGCTCGGTCATTCCCGGCGTCGAGGCTCCGGCGAAACTCCGGAGCGCGGGCGGCCTGGCCGTCACGGAGCTCGCGAGTGCCAGCGACACGGCCATGGTTCCCCTCGTGGGGCGCATTGCTGCCGGTGGACCCATCCTGGCCGACCAGACCGTTGAAGATGTCCTCCCGCTGCCCCGCCAGCTGGTTGGCCATGGCGAGCTCTTCATGCTGAAGGTCGCCGGTGATTCCATGATCGACGCCGCTATCTGCGATGGCGACTGGGTGGTGGTACGGCGGCAGAACGACGCACTCAACGGCGACATCGTGGCCGCGCTCCTGGACGACGAAGCCACCGTCAAGACCTTCCGTCAGCGCGACGGCCACACATGGCTGCTCCCCCAGAACACGCAGTACGAGCCTATCCTGGGTGACCATGCCACCATCATGGGCAAGGTCGTCTCGGTCCTGCGCTCACTCTAGGACGCGCCCACTCTAGGACGCGCCCGAGCCCGGACGCGCCCGCTTTAAGCGTTGGCCGACTCGGCGTAAAGCCGCTCGAGCGCACCGCGCACCACTGAACGGTCCGTCGTGGGCCAGAAGGGCGGCAAAGCTGCCCGGAGGAAGTTGCCGTAGCGTTCCGTCGAAAGCCGTGAATCCAGTACTGCCACCACGCCTTTGTCCCCCGTTGAGCGGATGAGGCGGCCTGCTCCCTGGGCCAGCCGGATGGCCGCGTGCGTCGCGGACACTGCCATGAAACCGTTGCCCCCGGCCTGCGCGACCGCGCGTGATCGTGCCGTCATCAGGGGATCGTCCGGACGAGGGAACGGGATCCGGTCGATGACGACGAGCCGGCAGGAACCGCCAGGAACGTCGACGCCCTGCCAGAGGGACATGGTGCCGAACAGGCACGTGTCCTCTTCCTCGGCAAACTGCCTGACCAACGCGGCCATGGTCGATTCGCCTTGGCACAGGATGTCCACGTCCAGGCGCGACCGCATCGCGTCCGCGGCGTCCTCCGCTGCACGGCGGGACGAAAAGAGGCACAACGCTCCGCCGTGGGAGGCTTTGATGAGTTCTTCAAGTTCGTCGAGCGCCTCGGGCGAGGTGCCGCGCCCGGGCTTGGGCAGGTGCTTGGCGACGTACAGCATGCCTTGCTTCGGATAGTCAAACGGCGAGCCGACATCCACGCCGGTCCAGCTCGGGGCGCCTTGGCCAGTCAGGCCAAGCCCGCCGGCGGTGGCCTCGAAGGCAGAGCCAATGGCCAAGGTGGCGGAGGTCAGGACCACGGTATGGCCTGCGAAGAGACCTTCCCGGAGGCGTCCGGCAACGCTGAGCGGCGCGATGTTGATGAGCGCCGGCGAATCCTCGTCAGGCGCCGTGTAGCCCTGCTGCGGATCGAAGGTGCTGTTCCGGGACAACCACACGACTTCCCGGTTTTCCCGGGCGGAGAGCAGCCGTTCGCACAACTCAAGGATCAGCATGAGCCGTGAGCGCGCGAGCTGGCGTCCGCCGTCGACCGCGTTGGACGAATCCCCCTTCGAATCGGAAAGCGCCGCACGGCACGCTTCCCGGAGCTGGTCCACGCAATCCAGCTGTTCATCATTGAGCCCGTTGGGCAGGAGGCCGGACGGCGCACCGATGATCGCGAGTTCCAGGCGGTCGGCTGCGGCGTTCAGCGCGTCCACGGTGATGGCTGTATGTTTGCGGGCGCTCGAGGCCGCGGCATGGATCATCGCCACCGACAGCTGTCCGGACACGGCACCGGTCACCCGGTCCTGGAGCTCGTGGGCCTCGTCGACCACTACGACGTCGTACTCGGGCAGCACGGCCAAGCCTTCGAAGGCGCTGACGGCGAGCATCGCATGGTTGGTGACCACGACGTCGGACTCCGCGGCACGGTGGCGGGACAGCTCACTGAAGCACTCCTCCGCCATCGGACACTTCTGCGCGCCGAGGCATTCCATCGACGTGACCGATACTTGGCGCCAGGCCCGGTCTGTCACACCCGGCATGAGTTCGTCGCGGTCCCCTGTGGTGGTCTTCCCGGCCCACTCGCGCAGCCGCAGGACTTCCTTGCCGAGCTGCGAGGCCGGCCCGCCGATGGCTGCGGCGAGATGCGGGACGCTGGTGTCCTCGCCGAGGGAGAACAACTGCCCCTCGGCGGGCTCCTCGCTCGGGAAACCGCCCTCCAGCTTGTGCCGGCACACATAGTTGGCCCGGCCCTTAACCAGGGCGATGCTGACCGGACGTTCCAGCTCCGGATTGATGGTTTCCAGGAGGCGGGGCAGGTCCCGGCCCACGATCTGCGTCTGCAGGGCAAGGGTAGCCGTGGACACCAGCGTGGGCTTGTTGCTTTCCATCGCGTGCGCAATGAGCGGAATCAGGTACGCGAGGGACTTGCCCGTGCCCGTGCCCGCCTGGACCAGGAGATGTTCGCCGGTCTCGATCGCCCGCGCCACCTGCCTGGCCATCTGGTGCTGGCCCGTGCGGTTTTGCCCGCCCATGCCGGCCACGGCTTTGTCCAGGAGTTCGAGGGCGATCCGCTCCCCCACGGTTTCGCCGCGCTCCCCCGCCTCTGGATCAACCATTGCTGACGAACGACTCCAACTCGGCGGCGAGGTTCTCATGGACCATGGCCACCACGCGGGTGCCTTCCTCCTCATGCTCGAGGCTGAGGATTTCGGCGTCGGTGTTGTGCAGCTTGTTGATGAGCTCGCCGCGGTTGTACGGAATCAGGACCTCAAGGCGCACGCCGGGGCGCGGAATGGCCTCGCTGATGGCTCCAAGGAGCTCCGCAATGCCCTGCCCTGTGCGCGTGGACACCACGACGTGGCGTGGCTCTTTCTGCTTGAGCCGCTCAATGACGAACGGATCCGCGGCGTCCGCCTTGTTCAGGACAATGATTTCCGGGATCTTCCGGGCATCCACTTCGCTGAACACCGTGCGGACGGCGGCGATCTGGCCTTCCGGATCGGGATGCGAAACGTCCACCACGTGGAGGATCAGATCGGCGTCGGCCACCTCTTCCAGCGTGGAACGGAAAGCCTCCACGAGCTGGGTGGGCAACGAACGCACAAAGCCGACGGTGTCCGAGAGCGTGTAGCCGATCCCGTCAGGTGTCTGGGCTTTGCGGACCGTGGGATCCAAGGTGGCGAACAACGCGTTCTCCACGAGGACACCGGCGTCCGTAAGGCGATTGAGCAGCGACGACTTTCCGGCGTTCGTGTAACCGGCGATGGCGACCGAAGGAACGGCGTTACGACGGCGGTTGGCCCGCTTGGTCTCGCGCGAGGGCTTCATCGCCGCGATTTCACGGCGAAGCTTGGCCATGCGTGTGCGGATTCGACGGCGGTCCAGCTCAATCTTGGTTTCACCAGGACCACGCGAACCCATGCCGGCGCCGGCGCCGCCCACCTGGCCACCGGCCTGGCGGGACATGGAATCGCCCCAACCACGCAGGCGCGGCAACAGGTATTCCAGCTGTGCGAGCTCAACCTGGGCCTTGCCCTCGCGGCTCTTGGCATGCTGCGCGAAGATGTCGAGGATCAACGTGGTGCGGTCCACCACCTTGACCTTGACGATGTCTTCAAGGCCGCGCCGCTGGGACGGCGCCAGTTCGGCGTCGACCACCACGGTGTCCGCTCCGGTGGACATCACGATGTCCTTGAGCTCCAAGGCTTTGCCTGAGCCAAGGAACGTGCCGGGGTCCGGCTTCATGCGGCGCTGGACGATGCCGTCCAAGACTTCCGAACCGGCCGTTTCGGCCAGCGCGGCAAGTTCCCTGAGCGAATTCTCGGCGTCAGCCAGGGTGCCTTCGGTCCAGAGGCCTGCCAGCACGACTCGCTCAAGGCGCAGCTGCCGGTATTCGACCTCGGTGACATCTTCCAGTTCCGTGGACAGGCCCGCGGTGCGGCGCAACGCCCGGCGCTCGGCCAGGTCCTCTTGGTCGCCGTCGTAGACGCTGTGTTCATTGTCCAGGCGGGAAATCGCCTGGGCCTTGCCAAACACGCCCCGGGGTTCGTCGCGGTCCTGCACCATGGCAGGTGCGTCCTTGGAGAGAATCCGGTCGATGACAGCCTGGATTTCTTCAGGACTCATGTCCTGGGCGTCGGAATCGGGTCCGGTGTTCTTCTGCGTGGTCATGGTCTCCTTTAGGGGGTTCGGCATTTCCAGAATAGTGCCGATTCGTCTCTTATGGCGCGGAATTCGCGCAGGGCTGATGCCTGGCAAGCCCCTGCCGATGGTCCGGGCATCCATCCGGAGGGGCTGCGCGGAGTGCGTGCACAGTTCCCAAGGGCGGAAGGGGGCCGATCTGCTGAGTATCCAGGCGTCAAGAACAGCGTCTGGAATGGACATGCCAAGGCGGAATGGCGCTGCACATGGTGCAGGCCTGCGTCGCGGGCGGTGCCGGCTACTCAAAGATCAGGAACATGCGCACCAGACTATCAGACCGCGTCAAGCACGGGTTGGGCCGGCCCGGGGCGACGCGCGGTTTCCCTTGCCCGCTGCTGGCCACTAATCTGGCAAGCTATGGAGTCTGCTCACTATTTCAGCGCACAGCCCGCGGGGCCGTTCACCCGCAAGCCCCTCACGGTGGAACTGGCCGGCGCGACCCGCCGGCTCCAGACATCGGGCGGCATTTTCAGCCCCGACGGGATCGACAAGGGAACTGCGATCCTGCTCTCCGAGGTTCCTGCGCCCGCCCCGCAGGGAAATCTGCTGGACATCGGCTGCGGCTGGGGTCCCATTGCCCTGACGATGGGGCTCATGGCGCCGCACGCGCGCGTCTACGCCGTTGATGTCAACGAGCGCTGCGTCACCTTGACGAACGAGAACGCCGCCCTGCTGGAACTTGGGAATGTCACCGCGAGCCTGCCCGACGACGTCGACCCTGACGTGATGTTCGACACCATCTGGTCCAACCCGCCCATCCGCATCGGCAAGGATGGACTCCACGAGCTGCTGCTCGCGTGGCTGCCACGGCTCGCGCCGGGTGGAACCGCCTGGCTTGTGGTGCAGAAAAACCTCGGGGCGGACTCGCTTCAGCGCTGGCTGGCCGATACCCTCGACGGTTCCTTCTCGGTATCCCGGGAAAGCACCGCGAAATCCTTCCGCGTCCTGCGGATCAGGAAAGCGTCCCGCTAGCGACAATCACGGCGGGCCCGCTCAGCTCCACATGTTCACGGCCGCTTTCGCCCGGGAAGAACCGCACCCCGACGACGCCGCCCGGCACCTTGACGCGCCACGTGTCCGGGGCGCCTTCCCCTGCCCAGTGGCGGATGGCGACCGCGGCCGCGCAGGCGCCGGTGCCGCACGATTGGGTCTCACCCACGCCGCGTTCGTGGACCCGCATGGTGATGTTGCCGATTCCTTCGTGAACGAGGGGCTCCGCGGGAACCACGAATTCGACATTGGTGCCGTTGGCCGGCTTGGGATCCACGACAGGCGCCTCGAAGAGCTGCGTGGATTTGAGCTCCGAGAGTTCGGCCAATGCCACCACGGTGTGCGGGTTGCCCATGCTGATGGAAAGGGCGGGCCGGGCGACCTCCAGTCCGTCGGCGCTGACGAGGGAGTCCATGGCCTTGCTCGTGGCATCCTTGGGGAAAATGAATTCCCACGGGCCCATGTCCACCGCATAGCCGTCAGCGGTCCGGACAATCTTCTTGATGCCGCCGCGCGTCCCGATGGTCAAGGATTCACCGGCGTTGAGCGTGACAAGGCCCTGCTCGATGAGGAATTCGACGAACACCCGGACGCCGTTGCCGCACATTTCGGACAGCGAACCGTCTCCATTGCGGTAGTCCATGAACCACTCGGCATCGGAGTCCGCTTCGAGGAGCTGGAGGCCTTCGGGCAGGTACCGTGAAGGGACAGCCCGGATGAGCCCGTCCCCTCCGATGCCCAGGTGGCGGTCACAGAGTGCCGCGACTTGCTCCGGTGAGATCTGGTGCGCGTCATCGGGGTCTGCGACGAGGACGAAGTCGTTGCCCGTACCGTGCCCCTTGGAGAAGGCCAGTCCGTGAAGTCCGGAGGCGGGTACGGAACCGCCGGCAGCGGCAGGCTGCGGGGCGGAAAATGCAAGGGTTTCATCCATGGCTCAAGGCTACCTGCCCGAAGGGGCCCGCCTAAATCACGGACACGTGGCTTGCGCAGATTTCTGTCGCTTTGGCCACCAAATCCGGATCCTGCCAGCCCAGCCAGTGGATCCGGGGGTCGGCCCGGAACCAGGTGAGCTGGCGCCGGGCGAATTGCCGGGTGGCCACGATGGTTTCTTCGGCCGCTGCCGCCGTATCGGATTCGCCGTCGAGGACCTTCAGGAACTGGGCGTATCCGAGCGCCCGCGATGCCGTCTTGCCTTGTCGCAGTCCGGAGGCGTCGAGCCGCGCGACCTCTTCAAGGAGTCCAGCGTCCACCATCCTCAGCACGCGCTCGGCCAAACGCTCGCGCAGCACTGGCCGGTCGACGTCGAGCCCTATCTGCACGGCCGGCTGGAAGTACTCGCGCTGCGGCATGAAGGAGCTGAACGGGCGCCCGGTGAGCTCGAACACTTCCAGCGCGCGGATGATCCGGCGCGCGTCACCGAGCCGTCCCGCGGAAACGGGGTCGACAAGTTGCAGCCGTACCTGGAGGCCTGCAAGACCGGAGGTTTCGTGCTCCAGCTCCAGCCGTTGCCGTACACCGGGGTCCGTCCCGGGAAATTCCAGGACATCCAACGCCGCCCGGACGTAGAGGCCGGAGCCGCCCGCCAGGATGGCCCGCTTGCCGCGGCTTTGGATTTCACGGATGGCGGCCCGGCAATCGGTTTGGAAAGCCGAGACGCTGGCTTCCTCGGTGACATCCATGGTGTCCAGGAGGTGGTGGGGCACTCCCCTTCGTTCGGCGACGCTGATCTTGGCCGTGCCGATGTCCATGCCACGGTAGAACTGCATGGCATCGGCGTTGATGACCTCGCCGTCCATCGCGAGGGCGAGGTTGACGGCGAGATCGGATTTGCCGGAACCGGTGGGGCCGACGACGGCGATCACGGGCGGAAGCGGATCAGCTGATCCGGCCGGTACTGCTGCCATGCCGGGCTAGCCGCGTCGTACGGGGAGCGACGGCATACCGAGGGAGACGGCTTTGAGGCCGCCGGGCGCGGCGCCTGCGCCACTCGGTGCCGGAGCGCCGCAGGAATCGGCCTGGGAGCGGTCCCACGCGTCACCGGCCCGGGAGCGCCGCAGGCTGTAGTCCGCCGTCGTCGCCGGATCGGAGACGAGGTGGAAGGCAGCGGCCTCGGTGATCGTCACGGTGACGAAGTCGCCGGGCCGCGGGGCCTCTGCGCCTTCGGGCACGGAGAAGTGGACCAAACGCTGGTCCTGGGAACGACCGGACAAGCGATGCGTTTCTTCTGCCTTGCGGCCGGACTGGGCGGTGACAAGCAGTTCAACCCGGCGTCCAAGCTGTTTCGCGTTCTCCTCCGCCGCGATGCGGTCCTGGAGGGCGGTCAGCCGCTCGTAACGTTCCTGGACGACCGCTTTGGGCAGCTGTTCCGGAAGGTCCGCTGCCGGGGTGCCCGGGCGCTTGGAGTACTGGAAGGTGAACGCCGAGGCGAAGCGCGACTTCTCGACGACGTCGAGCGTTGCTTGGAAGTCCTCTTCCGTCTCGCCGGGGAAACCCACGATGATATCGGTGGTGATCGCGGCGTGGGGAATCCTGTCGCGGACTTTGTCCAGGATGCCCAGGAACTTCGTGGAGCGGTACGAGCGGCGCATGTCCTTGAGTACCTTGTCCGAGCCGGACTGGAGGGGCATGTGCAACTGCGGCATGACATTGGCCGTCTCGGCCATCGCGTCGATGACGTCGTCGGTGAATGCAGCCGGGTGCGGGCTGGTGAAGCGGACACGCTCGAGACCGGCGATGTCACCGCAGGCGCGGAGCAGCTTGGAGAACGCCAAGCGGTCCCCGAACTCCACGCCGTAGGAATTCACGTTCTGGCCGAGCAGGGTGACTTCGACGGCGCCATCATCCACCAGCGCCTGGATTTCGGCGAGGATGTCTCCGGGACGGCGGTCCTTCTCCTTGCCGCGGAGCGACGGCACGATGCAGAAGGTGCAGGTGTTGTTGCAACCGACGGAGATGGAAACCCAGCCCGAGTACACGGAGTCGCGTTTGGTCGGCAGGGTGGACGGGAACACGTCCAGCGATTCCAGGATTTCGAGCTGCGCCTCATTGTTGTGGCGGGCCCGGTCCAGCAGCGCGGGCAGCGCCCCCACGTTGTGGGTGCCGAACACCGCATCCACCCACGGCGCCTTGCGCACGATGGTTTCGCGGTCCTTTTGCGCCAGGCATCCGCCCACGGCGATCTGCATTCCCGGGTGGGCTGCCTTGACTTGCTTGAGTTCCCCGAGGTTGCCGTACAGCTTGTTGTCGGCGTTCTCACGCACGGCGCAGGTATTGAAAACCACGACGTCGGCGACGCCGCCATCGAACGGCACGTATCCTGCGTCCTCCAGGAGCCCTGCCATGCGCTCGGAGTCATGGACGTTCATTTGGCAACCGAAGGTGCGGACCTGGTAGGTGCGCTTCGCCCCATGGTCTGATGCCGTATCGCTGACCGGGGCCGGTGTGGGCTGCTGAAGGGGGGCTGGTGCTGGTGCTGCGGAAGGGGAACTCACCAATCTAGGGTAGCCCCTCGGACTAGTACCAGTTGAAGCCCATCTCATGCTGCCAGGCGTTGCAAGGGGAACCGTAACGGTCACGGATATAGCCAAGGCCCCAATCGATCTGGGTCCGGTAGTTGCTGAGCCAGTCGCTGCCCGCAGAATAGTACTTGTCCGGCGGGAGCGCCTGCGCAACACCGTAGGCCCCGCTGCTGGGATTCGTGGCATCCGTCATCCAGCTTGATTCCTGGGTCCACAGCAGTGACAGACACTGCATTTGGTCCTGCCCCCAGCCGAAGGCGCCGAGGCGGGACGACGCATATTGCCGCGCACCTGCGGGGTCGTCGACGACGCTTCCCCCGCCACCACCTCCGCCACCACCGAAGCCGCCGCCTCCTCCGCTGCTGACGGGCGGCGGTGCGGCTTGCTGGTTGCTGGCGGCTGCCGCTGCCTGCTGCGCCCGCTGGTTGGCCGCTGCCTGGGCGTCGGCTTCGGCTTGGCGCTGCGCCGCCTCCCGCTTGGCTTCCTGGGCCGCCTGATAGGCGGCAAGCGCTACTTGGCCTTCCTGGTACTTCTGTGCCACCGCGGCCGAGGTGGAAGTCAAGGACGCGAGCTGGGCGACCATGGTCTTCCGCTGGCCGTCCGTGGCGGCGACGCTGTCCTCGGCGGCGCGCCTGGCAGACTCTGCGGCTTGGGCCTTTGCCGCAGCGTCACTGTCCAGTTGAGCCAGGACATCGCGCGCAGCTTGTTCCTGGGCGGTTGCGGCGGCTGACGCCCGGGACGCGCTGAGGGCGTCATCGTGCAGCTTCGACGTGCGATCGAGAACCCTGTTCAGCAAGGCATAACTTTGAATGTTGTCAGGCGCGATGGCGGCATTCGCGACGGACCAGGGCCCGGGATCGAACCCGCCGGACTCGTATGCCTTGACGACCAGGGACGACGTGGCCTTCTTCAGCGAATCCGCTTTTGCCTTGGCCTGCTGCGATGCCTCAGCCAGTTTCTGGGTCACAGCTTGCTGGCGCTGCAGGGCGTCATGGGCCTTCGCGTACTCGGTTCCCGCTTTGATGGCGGCTGCGCCAAGCTCGCCTGACTTCTGCTGAAGGCCGGCCAACAACTGGTTGATCCGGTCCACTTCGGCGCTTGCGGCTGCTTCATTTCCTTGGGCCCGTTGCACTTCTGCCCAACTGGGATAGCCCGACGGCGGGGCATCGTCGTCCGCCGAAGCCGGGCCGGCTTGGAGAAGCGACGCGACAAGCAAGGGCACAATGATTGCCGAAAGCCGTAACGACAACGGATTCATTGGATCTGACCTGCTTTCCGACTCGGAACACTAGTCCAGAACCTTAGCCGACCACCACCAAGAACCCGACCAACCCCGCCGCCCGGGACAATACTCACAGGCAGCTCTCAGTTTCCCGGCCGCCCCGCCTAGCCGATGTCGCCTCCTCCAGGACCGCCGTAGGCCCCGGAATTGCGGGACTCCGACTCGCCCGCCAAGGTTTCGTCCAGGACTTCGCCGACAATCCGGAATGCCGCCGATGGCTGGTAGCCCTTGCGGGCAAGCATCGACGCGAGCCGCCGGGTCTGCTTGTCGCGCTCGGTCCTGTCGGAGAGGTCGGCGCCGGCCCGCAAACGGCGGGCGACCAAGTCCCTTGCTGCGTTTACTTCGTCGTCATCGCTCACTTGCGCGAGGGCCTTCTCCGCCGTTTCAGCGTCGATGCCTTTGTCCGCCAATTCGCGTCTCAAGGCACCCCGGGCGAGTTTCCTCGACTGGGCACGGCTTCGGACCCACATCTCCGCGAAATCGGCGTCATCGATGAGCCGGACTTCCTCGAAGCGGTCCAAGACGGCTTCGGCCACATCTTCCGGCACGTTCCGCTCAGCCAGCTTGCGTGCCAACTGAAGCCTGCTCTTGGGCGAGTTGGTCAGTTGGCGGAGCACAATAGCCCGCGCCACTGATTCCGGATTGGCCTCAGGGTCCGCGGCCACGGACGAATCCGCAGAGGGACCCCAGGACCGGGCGCCCCGACCGGATTCCGACGTCGGCTTGGAACCCGAAGAACCGAAAGAACCCGAGGAGTGGCCGCCGCGCTTAGCCGTCAACGGCCTTCAGCTTCGGCGATTTGTCGGCTTCGGCAGGCTTGACTACTCCTACGCCAAGCTTTTCCTTGATCAGCCGCTCGAGGTCCGCTGCCAGCTCCGGGTTGTCGCGCAGGAAGCGGCGGGAGTTCTCCATGCCCTGCCCCAGCTGGTCACCGTCGTAGGTGAACCATGAACCGGACTTCTTGATGATGCCGTGCTCGACGCCCATATCGATGATGCCGCCCTCACGGGAAATACCCTGGCCGTAGATGATGTCGAATTCGGCGATCTTGAACGGCGGCGCCATCTTGTTCTTGACGATCTTGGCCTTGGTGCGGTTGCCTACCGAGTCCGCACCTTCCTTCAACGTCTGGATGCGGCGGACGTCAATGCGGATGGAAGCGTAGAACTTCAGTGCCTTACCACCGGTGGTGGTCTCAGGGGAACCGAAGAAAACGCCGATCTTCTCACGGAGCTGGTTGATGAAGATGGCGGTGGTCTTGGTCTGGCTCAGCCGGCCGGTGATCTTGCGCAGGGCCTGGCTCATGAGGCGGGCCTGGAGGCCGACGTGGGAGTCACCCATTTCGCCTTCGATTTCAGCACGGGGAACCAAGGCAGCCACGGAGTCAATCACGACGATATCCAAGGAGCCGGAGCCGATCAGCATGTCCATGATTTCCAACGCCTGCTCGCCTGTGTCCGGCTGCGAAACCAGCAGCGCGTCAGTGTCGACACCCAGCTTTGCCGCGTACTCGGGATCGAGGGCGTGCTCGGCGTCGATGAAGGCAGCGATGCCGCCCTGGCGCTGGGCGTTGGCTACGGCGTGAAGCGCGACGGTGGTCTTACCCGAGGATTCCGGGCCGTAGATCTCCACGATGCGCCCGCGCGGCAGGCCGCCAATCCCGAGGGCGACGTCCAGGGCGATGGAACCGGTGGGAATGACTTCGATGGGCGCACGGATATCGTCACCCAAGCGCATGATGGAGCCCTTGCCGAATTGCTTGTCGATCTGGGCAAGCGCTGCCTCGAGCGCCTTCTCACGATCCTGGTTTGCCGCCATGGTTCACACCTCTGATGCTTTCTCGCTGTGGACTGGCCTGAACGGCCGCTTTCCTGTCTCATCCGACGCTAGTACGAGCCGCTGACAATTTTGTGTGCGACTTCGTCTATGTGGACAACTACGGGCTTCGAATGACACGGAAACCGCTCCGCCAGGACCAATTTTCCTCTGATAGGAGCATAGCCTCATCCGAACAGATATTCGAACAAATGTGCGGGCGTGTCCGGTCAGGAAGCGGAACTCAGAACGTCCGGGAACCTTTGTCGGCGGGCTTGACGTCCCTGCCGAGCCGTCGCTCCGGGGGAACGTCCTGGACGTCGCACAGGGCAAGCCAGACGTCGCGGGGGCTGTAGCCCGCTGCCAAGGCGTCGTCTGCCGTACGGCCGCCGACGCCGGCCAATACAAGGGAGCTGCTGAGGACCCGGGAGTAGCCAGCCCCGAATTCATCGTCCATTAGCCGCCAGAAGTCACTGATCCGCACCAATAGAGTCTCTCATGGGAGCGGACTCTAGAATGGTTGTCATGAGCAACACTCCCGACGACGCACCAGAGATGGTGGAGGCCGGCGACAACGTCGACGCCGCCCTCCAGCAGGTGGAACACCAGCTGAGCATGTTCTGGCGCCGCGCACGATCGCTTTCCCACCAGTTATCCCGCCAGGTCCATCCCGACATGGAGCCAGCCGCTTACGGGCTGCTGACGATCATTCGGAAAGAGGGCCCCATTCGCCTGACGGAGCTCGCCTCATGCATCGGCGTCGGAAAGCCGTCGGTAAGCCGCCAGATCGCGTTCCTCGAGAGCATCGGCATGGTCTACAAAGAGGCCGACCCCCAGGACGGCCGCGCACAATCGATCCGGCTCACCCCCAAGGGCGAAGAAAAGATGCATCAGGTGCAGGACGCGCGCCGGCAGGTCTTCCGGGAACGGCTGGGCGAGTGGCCGCTGGAAGAAATCCAGACTCTGGCGGACTACATTGAACGGCTCAATGCTGCGTACGGCGAAGGAATCGGCAAGGACTGACCGCACCAAGCCGCAGGGACCAAAGAAGCCGGATTGACCAGA
This sequence comes from Arthrobacter sp. SRS-W-1-2016, assembly GCF_002009585.1. NCBI lineage: Bacteria > Bacillati > Actinomycetota > Actinomycetes > Micrococcales > Micrococcaceae > Arthrobacter > Arthrobacter sp. SRS-W-1-2016. The sequence continues at coordinate 57,926 of NZ_MTPV01000014.1, forward strand.
GAAGGAGGACCTCCAATGGAGGTCCTCCTTCTCTGCTTCAAGCATTTGCCGGCGCTGGACCGCAGAGGATCCCGACCAATAGGTCAGGAACGTGCCGGATCGCCGCCCCGGTAGCCACGTACCGGAGGTGGCTCGGTCTAGCGGGCTCCGGAGAGCATGCCCTGCGTGAAATCGTCGTTCAGTTCGGCACTGAGCTCGCGGTCGAGATCGCGACCGTAGCGCTGGGCGAATTCCTGTGGGACGGTGTCCGGCACTGCGACGCCTTCGGCGACGGCCACCCGGTCGCTGACCTCGCGGAGCATTCCGGACAACGGAACGTCCAGCGCCGAGCAGATCGAGGACAGCAGCTCTGAAGATGCTTCCTTCTGGCCGCGCTCAACTTCGCTCAGGTAGCCAAGGGAAACGCGGGCGCTGTGCGAGACTTCGCGGAGCGTACGGCCCTGGCGCTGGCGGACATCGCGCAGGACATCACCAATTTCGTGACGCAGTACAACCATTTTGCGCTCCTTCTGTTCGCTCGGTGCCTTCTCGGCCAAGCCCACATCCTTCCAGCGGACAACGCCGTTTACGGATACGGGCTGCTTAACCATCTGTATCGCCTTGCTCCCTCGTGAGTCCGGTTCACCTTGAAGGTGCACCGGTTGTTTTCTACATCCTAGGCGCCCCGGCCATTCCGAGGCGACACAATGTAACAACTATCGGGCCGCTGTTTTTGTTCCCGGCTACTTTACGTGCGGTAGGTCGACATGGACAAGGCACTCCACCAAGCGCTCCAGTGCAGCCGCGGTTGCCTGCGCACGGATTCCCGGCCGATCTCCCCGAAAGGAGTAGGCATGCGCCACGGCTCCGCCCGACGTCGCGACGCCAATAAAGACAGTGCCAACGGGCTTCCCGTCGTGCGGCAATGGCCCAGCAACCCCCGTAGTGGAGACCCCGACGTCGGCCCCGCAGGCTTGCCTGGCGCCGGCAGCCATTGCCGCGGCCACCTCGGCGTCGACGGATCCGACGGCGGACAGCAGTTCCTCGGACACCCCCAGGATTCCGGCCTTGACCGCATTCTGGTAAGCGACCACCCCGCCCTGGAGCATGCCTGACGCACCGGGAGTATCAGCGAGGGTGGCTGCCACCAGGCCCGCAGTCAACGATTCAGCGGTAGCCACCGTGACGCCCCGCTCGATGGCGAGGGCGACAGCGGACGCGGCCGTCGCATCAGCGGTGGTGCTCATGCGCGCTTGCCGGCGGCGCGAAGCTTTGCGGCTTCGATCACGTATTCGACGCCGGTCCACACCGTGATGGCGAGGGCGACGATCATGACCCAGAAGGCAACGCTGACCAGCCACGGCGCGAAAGAATTCAGCGGCAGGATGTAGAGGAAGATCGCGACAGTCTGGACGACGGTCTTGAGCTTGCCGCCACGCGAGGCCGGCATCACCCCGTAGCGGATGACAAAGAAGCGCAGGGCGGTAATTCCCCACTCGCGCACGAGGATGAGGATGGTGATCCACCAGGGCAACTCCCCCAGCGCAGACAGGAGGACAAGAGCCGATCCAATCAGCAACTTGTCGGCAATGGGGTCCGCGATCTTCCCGAAGTTGGTGACGAGGTTGCGGCTCCGGGCGATGTCGCCGTCGAGCTTGTCCGTATAGATCGCCACGGCGAAAGCCACGACGGCGGCCCAGCGCCAGACGCCATCCTGGCTGTTGTCCTCCAGGAGGAACCACACGAAGAAGGGGACCAGGACAATCCGGAGCATCGTCAGGATGTTGGGCAGGTTCCAGATATCGGAGCTGCTGGAACCGGCTTTGCTGCCCTCGGATGTAGTCACCCCTCTAGGCTACCGTCCGGTCAGTGACCAGGCGTCCTCGCCGCCGTCGTCCTCGTCATCGGGGCTGTCTGCGCCGTCGTGGTACTCCGTGACCAGCTTGCGGCGTTCGAGATCGGCGGCAACCAGGTCTTCGGCGTAGCCTCCGACGGCGATGTTCGCGTTCGCGTTGTCGCTCAGCGCCGCGGTGTGCGCGTCGGGCGTCACAGGAGCCTCCTGCCCCTTCATGGCCGCCAGAACGGGCGCGAGGTCGTCGGGCTTGACCAGGACATCGCGGGCCTTGGAACCTTCCGACGGACCGACGACGCCGCGCGACTCCAGCAGGTCCATGAGGCGGCCGGCCTTGGCGAAGCCGACCCGGAGCTTGCGCTGCAGCATCGACGTGGAGCCGAACTGGGTGGTGACCACGAGTTCCGTGGCCTGCAGCAGGACCTCGAGATCGTCTCCGATGTCGTCGTCGATCTGCTTCTTCTGCGCCTCGGGCGCGACGTCGTCACGGTAGACGGCCTTGAGCTGGCCCTTGACGTGCTCCACCACCCGGTGGATTTCCGACTCCGTGACCCAGGCGCCCTGCACGCGCATCGCCTTCGAGGCGCCCATGGGCAGGAAGAGCGCGTCACCCTGGCCAATAAGCTTTTCCGCGCCGGGCTGGTCCAGGACCACCCGGGAGTCAGTGACGGAGGACGTGGCGAACGCCATGCGCGACGGGACGTTCGCCTTGATCAGGCCGGTGACGACGTCAACGGACGGACGTTGGGTGGCGAGGACCAAGTGGATGCCGGCAGCACGGGCGAGCTGGGTGATCCGGACAATCGAGTCTTCGACATCGCGCGGGGCCACCATCATGAGGTCGGCGAGCTCGTCCACGATCACCAGCAAGTACGGGTAGGGCTTGATGATGCGCTTGGAGTCGACCGGTGGCACAACCTTGCCGGCGCGGACGGCCTTGTTGAAGTCGTCGATGTGCTTGAAGCCGTAGTTGGCGAGGTCGTCGTAGCGGGCGTCCATTTCACGTACAACCCACTGAAGCGCCTCGGCGGCCTTCTTGGGGTTGGTGATGATCGGCGTGATGAGGTGCGGAACCCCCTCGTATGCTGTCAGTTCCACTCGCTTGGGGTCCACCATGACCATGCGGACCTCATCGGGTGTGGCGCGCATCAGGATAGACGTGATCATGGAGTTCACGAACGACGACTTACCGGCACCCGTGGCACCTGCCACGAGCAAGTGCGGCATCTTGGCGAGGTTCGCGACGACATAGCCACCCTCGACGTCCTTGCCGACGCCCATCACCATGGGGTGGTCTGTCCGCCGAGCGTTCTGGCTGCGCAGGACATCGCCGAGGGACACGGTTTCGCGGTCCGTGTTGGGGATCTCGATGCCGATGGCCGACTTGCCGGGGATCGGGCTGAGGATACGGACATCGCTCGATGCCACGGCATAGGAGATGTTCTTGGACAAGGCCGTGACGCGCTCCACCTTGGTGCCGGGAGCAAGTTCGATCTCGTAGCGGGTCACGGTAGGCCCGCGGCTGAAGCCGGTGACAGTGGCGTCCACATTGAACTGCTGCATCGTGTCCGTCAGTGCGGCCACGACGGCGTCGTTCGCTTCGGTGCGCTCCTTCGGAATGGAGCCTGGCGTCAGGTTGTCCGAGGACGGCAGCGTGTAGGTGACGTCGCCGGCGAGCGACAGTTGTTCGGTGCGCTGCGGGATCGGCGTCGGGGGCGGCGGCGGACTGACCGGCGCGGAAGGCACAATGACCGGGGGGACCGCGGCGGTCGGAGCAACCAGGGGGATCGCTTCGGTGGCGTTGTCTGCTACCGCCTTCGCGCTTCCAAGTCCCTGGGCGGCCTTGATCTTCTCCACCGCGATTTCGGCCTGGGTCGGCCTGCGCACGCCGGGCGGGACGGACGGTCCGCCCTTGGCGGGCGGGGCATCGTCGTCGACGATTGCGTGTTCGAAGGCCTCGTCGCCGACATAGCCCTCCAGCGTGGGGTCGCCGTCGTCGTCCTTGCCGAAGAAGCGCTTGCGGCGCTTCTTCTTCGGTTCGGCGGCCGCGTCGTTTTCGTAGAGGTAGCTGCGGTCATGGGAATCGCCGCGATGCGCGTCGGCGTCCAGGTCGACGCCCATGAGGTGCTCGTAGGCGCCGCGGACACGCCGGGGAATGGCGCCGAAGGGCGTGGCCGTCACAATGAGGAGGGACACGAACGCCAGGGCGCCGTAGACCATGACGGGTACCGCGGGGTGGATGGCGGCCAGGGGCGACGCCGCGAGGAAACCGAGCATTCCGCCCGCGCGCCGGAGGCCTTCGAATCCATCGGCGACAGTCGGTTGGCCGCCGATGATGTGGGCCAAGCCGGTGCCGGCGAACGTCATGATCAGGAAGCCGATGCCTACGCGGTTGTTGCCGCGGCTGTCCCACGGGTGCCGGAAGAGCCGGAAGGCACAGACGAAAAGCATGAGCGGCAGAAGCAGGGATACCCAGCCGAAGGTTCCGTTCACGATGCTGTAGACAACGTCCGGGAACCAGCCCTTGAAGCCCCACCAGGCGAAGGTTGCGATGAAGACACCGAGCACGAGGTTGAAGAGGGCGGCGCCGTCCCGGCGGTCGGCCGGATCGAGGTCGCTGACGTCATGGCCGATCCGGCGGATGCCGGCACCTACCACGTGCCCGATTCCCAGCCAGACACCGGCAAGCGCACGCAGGATCCACGGTTGTTGGGGTTCGACGACGGCGGCTTGCTTGCCGCGGGCCGCGCCTGTGCCGCTCCTGCCGGTCTTGGCCGGGGTCCGGCCGCTGCCCGAGCCGCCGGATTTGCTATTGGAGCTGCCTCTAGGCGCGGAGGTAGTACGAGTCGCCATATCGGCCACGCTACCCCAAGCCGTCCGGAAAACCGCGGATTTCAGGGGCGTCGAGGAACCATGTTGCCCCTGGTGAACCAATCGCGGACCTTGGGTTCACGGCGGGCTGGTCTCCAAACACGAACAGCCCGGTTCGTCTGAACCGGGCTGTTCGGAGGCGTCACCGTCCCGGTTAAGCTTCCAAAACCAACGGGATGATCATGGGGCGGCGGCGAAGCTTGCGGTTGACCCACGTGCCGATCACCCGGCGGACCACTTGCTGGAGCTGGTGGTTGGTGTGGTCCGCGTGGTGCAGCACGGCGTCTTCGAGGGCCGCGTTGATCTTGGGGATGATCTCATCGAACACGGAATCATCCTCGGCCACGCCGCGGGCGTGGATTTCGGGGCCCGAGACGATCTTGCCGGTGGTCCGGTTGATCACGGTGATAACGGAGATGAAACCCTCGTCGCCGAGGATCCTGCGGTCCTTGAGGTCGGCGTCCGTGATTTCACCCACGCTGGAGCCGTCCACGTAGACGAAGCCGACTTCCACCTGGCCCACCACATTGGCCTTGTGGTCCCTGACGTCGATGACCGTGCCGTTGTCGCTGAGGATGACGCGGTCCGAGGGGACGCCGGATTCCTCCGCCAGGTTGCCGTTGGCGATGAGGTGCCGGGTTTCGCCGTGCACGGGCATCGCGTTCAGGGGCTTGAGGATGTTGTAGCAGTAGAGCAGTTCGCCCGCGGCGGCGTGGCCGGAGACGTGCACTTTGGCGTTGCCCTTGTGGACGACGTCGGCGCCGAGCTTGAGCAGTCCGTTGATGATCCGGTAGACCGCGTTCTCGTTGCCCGGGATGAGGCTCGAGGCAAGAATGACGGTGTCGCCCTGGCCGACAACCACGCGGTGGTCACCGTTGGCCATCCGGGACAGTGCCGCCATGGGTTCGCCCTGGGAGCCCGTGGACATGAGCACCACTCGGTGGTCCGGCAGGTTGTCGATGTTCTTGATGTCCACGAGGATGCCCGGCGGGACGTCAAGGTAGCCCAGCTTCGCGGCGATGGCCATGTTGCGGACCATGGACCGGCCGACGAAGGCGACATTGCGGCCATGCTTGGCGGCGGCGTCGAGCACTTGCTGCACCCGGTGCACGTGGGAGGAGAAGGAGGCGACAATGATCCGCTTCCTGGCCTGGCCGAACAACCGGTCCAAGGTGGGACCGATCTCCTTTTCCGCCGTGGTGAAGCCGGGGACATCCGCGTTGGTGGAGTCGGCCATGAACAGGTCCACCCCTTCTTCACCCAGGCGGGCGAAGTGGCGCAGGTCCGTGATGCGGCCGTCGAGGGGCAACTGGTCCATCTTGAAGTCGCCCGTGTGCAGCACGTTGCCGCCGGCTGTGCGGATGAAGACGGCCAAGGCATCCGGAATGGAGTGGTTGACGGCGACGAATTCGCATTCGAAGGGGCCGAACTGCTCCACCTGACGTTCGGTGACCGTGAGCGTGTACGGCTTGATCCGGTGTTCCTGGAGCTTGGCTTCCACGAGGGCAAGCGTCAGCTGGGAACCGACCAACGGCAAGTCCGGACGCAGGCGCAGAAGGTACGGCACAGCGCCGATGTGGTCCTCATGGCCGTGGGTCAGGACGATGGCGACTACGTCGTCCAGCCTGTCCTCGATGTACGAGAAATCCGGCAGGATCAGGTCAACACCCGGCTGTGTCTCTTCCGGGAAGAGCACGCCGCAGTCAACCACCAGCAGCTTGCCGTTGATTTCGAAAACGGCCATGTTGCGGCCGATCTCCCCCAGCCCGCCAAGGGGCACGATCCGAAGTGTTCCCTGCGGAAGTTTGGGCGGGGTGACAAGTCCGGGAAGGGCGGTTTGGGTCATAATGCGCTACTTTCCGGCGGAATCGTTCTAGACAGTGAAGTCCATTCCAGCTTCCGCCAAGTCCTCGCGGATGATTGCGATCTCGGCGGCGTCCGGCTCCACGAGGGGCAAACGGACAACCGAGTTGGGCAGGACTCCCTGCCATTTAAGAATTTGCTTGGCGGCGACGGCGCCTTGGACCCGGGTCATGGTTGCGCGGACCACGGGCTCGAGTTCGAAGTTGATCTTGCGCGCCGTACCGAGGTCGTTCGCGTTGATGGCGTCGATCAGCTCACGGAAACGGCGGGTGACGACATGGGTGGTCACGCCGATCAGGCCCACCGCGCCCATGGCCATCCACTGGAGGGTGAGGCCGTCGTCGCCCGAGTAGAAAAGGAGGTCGGTTTCTGCCATAACGCGCGTTGCCGCGGCGAAGTCGGCTTTGGCATCCTTGACCGCGACGATGTTGGGGTGCGACGCGAGGCCGATCATGGTCTCCGGTGCGATCTGGATGGAGGAGCGCCCGGGAATGTCGTAGAGCATGACGGGAAGCTCGGTTGCGGACGCAATGGTCTCGAAGTGCGCCCGGACCCCGGCTTGGCTTGGCTTGTTGTAGTACGGGGTGACGATCAGGAGTCCGTCGACGCCGAGCTTCGCGGCTTCCTGGGAGAGGTGCACCGAGTGCGCGGTGTCATTGGTTCCCGTGCCCGCGATGATTGCCGCGCGACCGCCCACAGCTTCCTTCACAGCGCGGAACATGCCGAGGTTTTCCTCGTCGGTGAGGGTTGATGTCTCCCCGGTTGTTCCGGTGACGACCAGGCCATCGCAGCCGTCGTCGACGAGCTTGACTGCCAGTTCAGCTGCCTGCTTGTAGTCAACTTCGCCGTCCTTGGTGAACGGGGTGACCATGGCGGTCAGAAGGGTACCGAGAGCAGGAACGTTCGCACGAGAGTCAGACATATGAAAAACGTTACCCTGTCGGCCACGGGTTGGGAGAATGGGGCCCGCGTGATTGTCGTCAAATTCAGCGAAATGGGAGCAAGGCCTCAGGCTGAAGCGTCACAGTGGCAATTGCCGAACCGCGGACGTCGAGCTGGGTGATGACGCGGCCGTCCGGCCTCCGGGCGCCGCTGAGTCCACACGACTCGCCGATGGCGCCGGAACCGCCCATATTGGCCAACACCCTTGGGTCACCCAGGCTTCCTCGGCGCCGGACAGCTCGAGGTCATAGCCTGTCAGCGACAACGACAAGGCGGGCGCCCCGCGAAGGGGCATCCTCGATAAGGCGCGCGTGCTCCGGCACGCCGCCGTCGAGCGCTTCGTATTGAATGACGGCAACTGTCAGGGCGGAATTCGCCCAGCCATCCTAGATCAGCGCCTTTAGGCGGGGCCGCTTTGGCAGCCGGAGCGGCCGCCCCCGAACGTCGCCGAGTTGCCCGGATACTGGCCCCCGGGCTTCGCGGTTGTCTCCGGTGAGCAATATCGGGCAACCGCCGACTCGCGCAAGCGGTCCGCCCACGCCCCGAGCCGCTGGGCAGCCCGCACATAGTCGAACAATTCGACGGGGGTCAATGATTCAAGGTCGGTCTCCGCGAGCCGCCGGGCGAGTTCGGCGCCCGGTTGCTGTTCGCCCAGAACCGTTCCCTCGCGACGCCACTCCACGTCTTCAGGAGGCTCCCCCGCCACAAGCTGCCGGAAGAGGAAATCGACGACGCCCGGGCTCATCGCCTTCATGGGCCCGCCCAGGCCTTGGGGATAGCCGTTCGGCCGCTTCGAGGGATCGTCCATGCAGCCATGGTATTCGAACATATATTCGAACACAAGGCGTTTGCTTCGAGCCGACAGCCGCTACCGCTCCGCGGCGGTGGGCTCGGTGCGGAAGAGACGGACGGCGTCGCGCATCGATTCCCTCGCGCGCTTCCGGTCGCCGGCTGCGTCATACGCGCAGCTGAGCCGGAACCAGGAACGCCAGTCCTCCGGGGCGGCCTCGGCCTCCACGCGGTACTTCTCAAACTCGGCGTCCGCCGCGGCACGCACAATGCGGCCCCCGGGTGTCCGGGGCAGGTTGTCCACCGGCAGCCCGCCCTCGGCTTCGAGCACCTTGGCCATCTTCTCGGTGCGCGCACCGAAGACAAGCTCGCGGATCAGTGCCCACGCTCCAATGACGGGAAGCACCAGATAGGCGGCGCCGATTCCCTTGGCAACCAGGTTCGCGTCACTGAGCAGAAGGATCGAGCGTTCGAAAGTGACCACAAGGTAGAGAACCAGCAACAGGGTGACGGCGCCCACCCAGATCTTGGTGCGGTTTTCCTTGAATGCGTTCCAGAGCGAGCCCATGCGCCTACAGCCCCAGGTCCAGATAGCCGTCCAGGCCGACGGTCAGCCCGGGGTGGGACGCCACATTGCGCAGTCCCAGCAAGACGCCGGGCATGAAGGCCGCCCGGTCGAAGGAATCGTGGCGGATGGTCAGTTGCTCTCCCGGACCGCCGAGGAGCACTTCCTGGTGTGCCACGAGTCCACGCAAACGGACGCTGTGGACCCGGACTCCGTCTACCTCGCAACCGCGGGCACCGGCAAGGGCGCTGTTCGTGGCGTCCGGGCTTGCCGGGACGCCGGCATCTTCGCGGGCGGCGGCAATGAGCTGGGCCGTGCGGACGGCTGTGCCCGAGGGAGCGTCCACCTTGTCCGGGTGGTGCAGCTCGATGATTTCCACCGATTCGAAATACTTGGAGGCCGTGGCGGCGAAGGCCGAGGCGAGGACGGATCCGAGCGCGAAGTTGGGGGCGATGAGGACGCCCGACTCCGGGTTCGCGGCAAGCAGGCCGCGCAAGGCCGCGAGCCGTGCGGCGTCCCAGCCGGTGGTGCCCACGACGGCATGCATGCCGTGTTCGACGGCGAAGCGGACGTTCGCTTCGGTGCTGTCCGGAATGGTGAGGTCGACGATATATTTCGCACCGGCGTCGAGCAGGGTTTCAAGGGAATCGCCGCGGCCGAGCGCCGCGACGAGCTTCATGTCGGCGGCTGCCTCCACCGCTTTGACGGCTTCGATACCCATGCGCCCCTGGGCGCCCAGCACGGCGACAGCAAGTTGTTCGGTCATGCCCTTAACCCTACCGGGCCGCGCACACCCCAACGTGGAGTCGGCGGGAAGCCCTCGGCTACTCCCCTGCCCCGACCCACTCGACCGTGCCGTCGCTGAAGAACTGTTCCTTCCAGATGGGCACGTGGGCCTTGATCCTGTCCACAAGCTCGGAGCACACGGCGAAGGCTTGTCCGCGGTGTGCTGCGGCAACGGCGCAGACCAGCGCGGGTTCGCCAATCTCCAGCATGCCGATCCTGTGTGCTGCCCAGATACGGACCGGCCGCGCAGCTTCTCCCGAGTGTTCCGCCACGAGCTTCGCGACGACGTCGGCCATGACCTGGTGCGCAGTGGGGTGGGCGCTGTAGCTGAGCCTGTCGACGGGCTTGCCGCCGTCGTGGTTTCGGACCACCCCGCTGAAGCTCACTACCGCTCCCGCGGTATCCGACTCCACGGCTGCTATGGCCTGGTCCACGGAAATCGGCTCTGCACTGAGGATCGCGCTGATGATTTCGAAGTCCGTTTCAGTGGTCATGGCTTCCCTCCAACTGATCGCAAAGGTGGGCGATGACGGGATCAAGAACGGCGAGGCCGTCCATCACGCCTTTCGGTGAACCGGGCAGATTCACGATGAACGTCTTGCCGGCTGTGCCTGCATGGCCCCGGCTAAGCATTGCCATGGGAGTCTTGGCGGCTCCGGCTCGGCGGATGCCTTCCATGAGGCCCGGAATTTCGCGGTCCAACAAAGGCAGCGTGACTTCCGGAGTGCGATCGTCGGGGCTCAGCCCCGTGCCGCCGCTCGTAATGACGACGGCGGGTTCCTGGGTCAGCAGGGCGCGGATGGCGGCACCGACGGGCTCACCATCCGGCACCACCATGACCGGAAAGGTCTCGTAGCCATGTTCGACCAACCAGTCCAGGATCACCGGGCCGGTCTTGTCCTCGTAGATTCCGGCCGCCGCGCGGTTGGACGCAATGACGACGCCGGCCTTCCGCGGGCCGCGGCCCGGTTCGCAGGCGTTCATGCGCGTACTCCTTCGCCAGGGGCACCGGAGGAGGCGGAAACGGCCCAGTCGCCGCTCTTTCCGCCGCTCTTGGCCAGCACTTGGATGCCGCTGATGACCGCGTGCTTGTCCACTGCCTTGATCATGTCGTAGACGCTCAAGGCGGCCACCGATGCCGCAGTCAAGGCTTCCATTTCCACGCCCGTGACGCCCCTGGTCTTCACCGTTGCCAGGACAACCACCGTGTCCGGGCCGAGTTCGAAGTCCACGGTGACCTTGGAAATCGGCAGCGGGTGGCACAGCGGGATGAGTTCGGGCGTCTTCTTGGCTGCCATGATGCCGGCGACGCGCGCTACGGCAAGGGCATCGCCTTTCGGAAGCTCACCCGCTCCGAGCAGGGCAAGTACCTCGGACGTGCTGTGGACGGTGGCTGTGGCGGTTGCCTCCCGAGTGGTCACGGCCTTGTCGGAGACATCGACCATTTGGGCTGTTCCGTCCTGGCGCAGATGCGTAAGCGCGCCGCCGATGCCGGCGGGTTCTGGAGTGTCATTCACAATATCCATACTTCCACTTCCGCTCCGGCGTCGAGTTCCGTGACGGCTGCAGGCACGTGGACCAGCGCGTTCGAGTTGGCGAGCGCATGGATGAGGTGGGAGCCTGCGCCCCCTTCCAGCCTGACCGTTCCGCCGGGAAGAAGAGTGCCCCGGCGGACCTGGTGCTTGCCGGCCGGCGAGGTCAAAGACTCCGCGAGGCGGGCCCGCAGGCTCGGCCGCAATGCGGGACTGCCCACGACGGCGGCGAGCGCAGGGCGAAGGAACATCTCGAAGGACACGAGGCAGCTCACGGGATTGCCCGGGAATCCCAGGAAGGGCAAGCCGTCGAACATTCCGATCCCTTGGGGGCCGCCGGGTTGCATGGCCACCGACACGAATTCGACCGGCTGGTCCATCATGGCCTGCCGGACCACTTCGTAGGCGCCCTTGCTGACGCCCCCGGTACTGACGATGAGATCAACGGTGCCGCCCAGGCCGCGGAGGAGCGCCAGCAGCTCGGTAGGATTGTCGCCGCTGATTCCCGTCCGCGTGACCTGGAGGCCGGACTGCAGCATGGCGGCTTCGAGCAGGGTTCCGTTGGAATCGTAGATCTTGCCTTCCGGCAGGGACGTGCCGGGTTCCACCACTTCATCGCCGGTGGTGACCAGGAGCACGCGCACCGGCGTGCGGACCTCGACGGCGGTCATCCCCAGGGCGGCGAGCAGCCCCAATTGCCCGGGTCCGAGGGCCGTTCCCGCACGCAAGGCGACAGTTCCGGCGGTGATGTCGCTCCCGGCGTCGCGGACGAACGTTCCGGGCTCAGTGGTGGGAAGGCGGACGGTTGATGGGACACCGGGGACGGGAAAGACATCAGGCACCGCCTGTTCGATGGGCACGACGGCGTCCGCCCCCTCGGGCATCATGGCGCCGGTCATGATCGGAGCTGCGGTGCCGGGCATGAGCCGGACCGGTGCCGCGCCGGCAGGCACGGGATCCACGACCGTCAGCTCCGCACCGGCGTCGCTCCCTGCGTGGGGTGCCAGATCCGCTGAGCAGACGGCAAAACCGTCCATCTGGGAGTTGGCGAACGGCGGCAGGTTGAGCGGGGCCACGACGTCGGCGGCCAGTATCCGGCCGAGCGCCCCCATCAGCGGCAGCTCTTCGGCGCCGTCGTTGTCTGCGAGCCCGGACAGCAGCTCCTGGACGGCTTGGCGGTGGGCTGCGACGGATCGTGCCACGAGTGTTCCTCCCGGGTTGTTTTCGCTGAGACCTACACAGCCTAGTTGGCGGTGACGTGGATGGTGTGGAACCCCGTAGCGCCGTCCGGGGCTACGGGAGTTTGGGCTTCTGGCTGCGGGGTACCCGTGGTGTCAGTGGCACGGACCTGGACTTCATGGTTCCCGGCGCCCAACTCAAGTCCCAGCTGCCATTGGTACCACGTGTCCGAGGAGATCCCCGGCGCGAGTTTGGCTTCCTGCCAAGTGCCGCGGTCGACGCGCACCTCCACCCTGGAAACCCCACGGTGTTGGGCCCACGCGACACCGCCGAACTGGACCGTTCCGGCCTTGACCGAGCGGCCGTCCCGGGGCACGTCGATGCGGGACTGCGTCTTGACGGGACCGTGGTCGCTCCACCCGCGCGGTACCCAGTAGCCTTGGTCGTCGGCGAAACGGGTGACCTTCAGTTCCGTCAGCCATTTGGTGGCCGAAACATATCCGTAGAGGCCTGGGACGATCATCCGGACCGGGAAGCCGTGCTCGATCGGCAGGGGTTCGCCGTTCATTCCGACGGCGAGGATCGCGTCCCGATTGTCGGTGAGCGCTTCGAGGGGGGTTCCGGCGGTCCAGCCGTCCGTACTGCGGGACAGCACCATGTCCGCCCCGGGCTTGGGTCCGGCCATGGCGAGGAGTTTGCGGACCGGCCAGCCGAGCCAGAGGGCGTTGCCGATCAGGTCTCCGCCTACTTCGTTGGACACGCAAGCGATGGTCACGTAGCGCTCGATCATCGGTTTGGTGAGCAGCGTGGCGAAATCCAAGGTGACTTCGCGCTCCACCAGGCCGGTCACTTTGAGGGTCCAGTCCGGCGGATTCACGGCCGGCGGGATCAGGGCAGTGTCGATCCGGTAGAAGTCGGGATTCGGCGTGACGAGCGGCTGGAGCCCCGCCAAGGTGAGCGCGGCGCCGTCGGGAATCTTTTCCGGAGGAGTCACCGGGGCGGGTAGTGCCAAGCCGTTGCGGAAGTCCGATGCCACCGTTCCGGCCCTCCGCACGAGGGTCGTGACGATCCCGACGGCGACCGCAGCGATCGCGGTTCCACCGAGCAATTGCATGAAGCTTCGGCGGGCCAATGGCATGTCCGCCGCCTCGGGCACGGGGCGCCAGGTTTCGAGGCGCTGGATCAGGAGCCGGAGGAAAAGCATGGTGACCATGGTGGCCACGACGGGGGCGACCGCCGCTGTGGGCGCGGCCTGGGCCCGGGTCAGCACGGCAGCCAGTCCCGCTGCTCCAGCGAGCAAGGCGAGCGCCAGTCCCGCCCCCTTTCGCCGATACTCCAGGAGGCCGGCGACCGCGGCGAGGACTACGGTCACCAAGGCGATGCTGACGATCAAGGCCAATTTGTCTGACGTGCCGAAGAGGTTGACGGCCAGTTCCTTGGCCCAGCCCGGCACGGCGTCGATCACCACCCCGCCCAATGCGGTGACGGGCGAGACGGACGGGCTCAGGAAACCGGCCAGCAGTTCGCCGGCCGCCACCCCGAGCCCGATGGCCGCCACGCCACACGCCGCCGCCCACCGGACGGCCGTCCTGGTACTGGCTTTCTTCGAAGTGGTCCTGCTCATGGTGTGCCTGCCTGTTTATGGCTCTTTGCCGGAATGGTGTCCGCGGGAACTGTCTGTATCGGAGATATCTCGGTGCGGGATGCGCTTGCCGGGGCACCCGACGGAAGGCGGAGCGTGAAACAGCAACCCTCGCCCGTGTTCGCCACCGTGACGGTGCCCCCGTGGGCCTTCACGATGCCGGCCACCATGCTGAGCCCTACGCCGGCCCCGCTGTATCGCGGCGCTCCCCCTTCGACGGGCTTTCCTGCTCCCCTGGAACGGTCCTTTTGCCAACCGGTCTCGAAAACGTGGGCGAGGTCCTCGTCGTCGATGCCGCCGCAGCTGTCGACGACGTCGACGACGGCGTCGGTTCCGTCGCGTCCGACGCGAACCAGCACCCCGCCGTCGGGCCGGCTGTAGATGACCGCGTTGAGCAGCACGTTCCGGACGGCCCTTCCCAGGCTGGGGCCGTCCGCGACAGCCATGCACTCGCGGTCCCCGCCGCCGTCGAGCCGGATCCCGCGTTGCGCGGCGAGGGGCGTGAGATCGGCAATGGCGTCGCTCACCAGGTCGTAGAGGTCCAGGGATTCTGCGCTCAGCCGGAGCGTTCCCGCCTGGATTTTGGACAGTTCCAGGAGGTCGTTGACCATGACCGCCATCTGGTCCGTCTGGTCGATGATCTTGCGATAGTACGCGGGGATGTCGGACGCCATGCCGTCTTCCAGCGCTTCGGCCATGGCCCGCATGCTGGCCAGGGGGGTCCGGAGGTCGTGTGAGATCCAGGAGACCAGTTCGCGGCGCGCGGTTTCGACGGCGGCCTCCCGGCGTCGGGATTCTTCGAGTTTGATGCTGCTGGCTTCGAGTTCCTGGGCGAGCTGGGCGAGCTCGGAGTTCATGGCAGGCCCGGCCCGACGCGATCCTGGTTGCGGCAGGAACGAGCCGTCGAGGGCTTCTCCGCTGCCCAGGCGCCGCGTTGCCGCCACCAGCCGGATGGCGTTGCGGGACACCCCTGCCCCTAGGACAAGGGAAATCGCTATGGCGACAACCGAGGCCACCCCGAGGATGTACCACATGACTTCGAGATCCACAGCGGAAATGAACATCGCATTGAAGGCGCTCACCATCCCTGCCACGAGGACGGCAACGGTGGCCACCACCACGAGGCAGATCTGCACCAGGATCGACGCGCCGCGCAGGAAACGCAGCAAGGCGAGGGTCAAGGCGCCGATGAGGACAGCCCACAGCAGCATCCAGCCCAGGATCGTGAACATTTCAGCTGGCTGCATGTCCACCGTCCTTCGCGTCAAGGCGGTAGCCGACTCCCCAGACCGTCTTGAGCAACACCGGGGTAGTCGGGTTGTCCTCGATCTTTTCGCGCAAGCGGCGGACGTGGACCGTCACGGTGGACAAGTCCCCGAAGTCCCATCCCCACACTGCCTTGATGAGATCCTCGCGGCTGAACACCTGGTTGGGCCGGCGCAGAAGGAACGCGAGCAGATCGAACTCACGCGCCGTAAGCATCAGCGGTTTGCCATCCTGGAGCACTGTGCGCGAGGCCGGGTCCAGTTCGAAGCCGGCGAGCTCCACAGGAGGTTCGGGGCTGAATTCCCGGATGCTCCGGCGCAGCACGGACTTCACCCGGAGCACCAGCTCGCGGGGAGAGAAGGGCTTGGTGACGTAGTCGTCCGCTCCGGTTTCCAGGCCCAGGATCCGGTCGTCTTCCGTGCCGAGGGCGGTGACCATGATGATCGGGACGCTCATGGCCAGGCGCAGCCTGCGGCACACTTCCACGCCGTCGAGTCCGGGCAGCATCCGGTCCAGGATGACAAGGTCTGGCCGCCTGGCGGCCGCGAGGCTCAACGCGGTGAAGCCGTCGCCGGCGAGATCGACTTGGAAGCCTGCTTGGACCAGGTAGTCCCGGACGACGTCGGCGATGGTCTGTTCGTCTTCGACCAGAAGAATGCGGCGATTGCCGACGTCGGCAGCGTGCGGGGCGGGCTGCATGTTCACACCTTCAGCATAGATTCGCATTGTGCCGGCGGGATGTGTTCCGGGCACGTCCCTGCGAACCGTATGTATTCCGTAAGAAGTCGGGCTGTTCGGTGCACTCCGCGGCGGGCAGCCCACGAACGTGACCCGTGGGCGATATCACGCTTGGGCCGTGGCTGGCGTAGCCTGAACCCATGAGTGTTCAGCTAGGCATGCCGTTGCCCCCCACGGGCGACGGGACGGGAAGCAGCGTGTCTGCACCCCCGGCGCGCCCTGCCGGAACCCCCGCAGGCCTGTTCGACCGATACGGACGCCGGGCCACCGACATGCGTTTGTCCCTAACCGACAAATGCAACCTCCGATGCACGTACTGCATGCCTGCCGAGGGCCTCGAATGGTTGTCCAAACAGGCCGTCATGACCGCCGCCGAGATTGTCCGGCTGGTGCGGATCGGCGTCGAACAACTCGGGGTCCGCGAATTGCGCCTCACAGGAGGCGAGCCCTTGGTACGTGCCGACCTGGTGGATATCATCTCGGCCCTCCGTGCGGCGCACCCCGAGCTGCCGATCTCCATGACCACCAACGGAGTCGGACTCGACAAGAAGGCGGCGGCGCTCAAGGAGGCAGGGCTCTCGCGCATCAACGTGTCCCTCGACTCCCTCCACGAAGAAACCTTCACGAAGCTGACCAGGCGTCCCTTCCTCGACAAGGTGCTGGCCGGCGTCGATGCCGCCTGGGCCGCGGGCCTGGGCCCGGTCAAGATCAACGCCGTCCTCATGCGCGGAATCAACGACGCCGAGTCCCCCGACCTCCTGGCCTGGGCAGTGGAGCGCGGCTATGAACTGCGCTTCATTGAGCAAATGCCGCTGGACGCCGATCACGGTTGGACCCGGCGGGACATGATCACCGCCGCCGAGATCCGTGAACTGCTTTCCCGCGACTTCGTGCTGAGCCCGGACCCGCGCGAACGCGACGGCGCACCTGCGGAACGGTTCGAAGTACGACGGCGGAACCCGGCATCCGCCGACGCCACCGGACCGCTCGTGGGCATCGTCGGCATCATCGCCTCCGTCACCGAGCCGTTCTGTTCCGATTGCCGGCGCACAAGGATCACCGCCGAAGGCAAGATCATGAGCTGCTTGTTCTCCCGCGAGGAATTCGACCTGTTGGGACTGCTTCGATCCGGAGCGGATGACGAGGAGCTCGCCCAACGCTGGCAGGACGCCATGTGGATCAAACCCAAGGCACACGGCATGGACCACACCGGCCTCGGCGCACCCGACTTCGTGCAGCCGGACCGCAGCATGAGCGCGATCGGAGGCTGAGGCTTTGATCGTACGATACTTCGCTGCCGCGCGTGCCGCGGCAGGCGTCGAAGAGGAACACCACGACCTTCCGGAAGGGACCGGCCTGGACGGGCTGATCGCGGCTGTGCTCGCCGTCGAACGTCCGGAACCACCGGCTGGAACACCGCCCCTGGCCCGGATCATTTCGCGCAGCAGCTTCCTGCGCAACGAGGTAGCAGTTCGCGACCGTTCGGCCGCCCTCGGCGCGGACGACGTCGTCGACGTCCTCCCGCCCTTTGCCGGAGGCTGAGCCCGAACAGCCATGTACACCCTCCTGATCGAACACGCTGTGAACGACTTCGGCGCATGGAAGCGATCATTCGACTCGGATCCGGCAGACCGCGCCGGCTCAGGCGTCGTCTCCTACCGGGTATCCAAGCCCGTCGACTATTCTCAGCGGGTCCTGATCGAGCTTGATTTCGCTTAACGGGAGCAAGCTGAATCAATGCTGAACACCTTGCGGATCAAAGTGTGGACTGGACCGGAACGGCCGGCCTCGCTCGACGGCATGCCGGATGCACGGATCCTTGAGTCGGTGGAGGCCAAGGTCCCCTGAAATGCCGTGCCTGCTGGACGTGGGCCTTAGACGCGCCTGCAGACGGAGATCATGAACGGGCTGAACGTCGGGGCATCCCCGAGCCTCAGTTCCGCCATATGGGTCAGCACGCCGCCGTCCACCGTGAAGGTGTGCCGCGCAGTCCCGCGGGGACTCCGGCGCTCAAGCCGCAGTGTGCCGTCCTGCCAATGTCCGCGGGCCGGGGCTTCCGGTGGCCGGCCCATGCTGTCCACGTAGTACCACATGGTGTCCCCATGGTCCGGGTCAACGGTGAAGACACCGTGCCCTTCGAAATGGGTGCCGTCGGGTTCAATGTGCCGGTAGCTTTGCACCAAGGCATACCCTCCTGCCGCACGTGAGAACGTCACCTCGGCGTCGGCGGTCCGGGCAGGCCCCCACGGGGAAGCCGCAAGCTCGGTACTCCCCCGCCAATGCCCCAGGAACGCCTCCAGCGCAGTGTGTGCAGGACTCTTCGATGGCTCGTTCATGGCGACTCCTGCGCAAGACGATGGATATGTCACCATCATGTTCCCGATCGAGCAGGCGCGTCCAGCCTCCCCCACCCGGACATGCCCCCTGTTCCAAGCCAGGAGTGGACATAACAGGACTATGTCCACTCCCTGGCTCCAGCGCGGGGCATGCCCCTAGGGAGCGTCCACGGTGCACCACGGCACATGCCCCCTGTTCCAAGCCAGGAGTGGACATATCAGGACTATGTCCACTCCCCGACTCCAACGAGGGGCATGTCCCCTGGGAGCGTGCGCGGTTTAGATGCCGAACGTCTCGGTTTCCTCGAAGGGCCCTACGACGGTCACGGTGCGGGGGGCTTCGGCGAGCACCCGGGCGAGTTCCTGGACCTGCTCGGCGGTGACGGCCTTGATGCGGTCCAGTGTCTCGTCGATGTCCTGGAATTCGCCGGAAACGAGTTCGGCCCGGCCAAGGCGCGACATCCTCGAACCGGTATCCTCCAGGGCCAGCACGATTCCGCCGCACAATTGCCCTACGGCCTTGCGCAGTTCCTCGTCCGTGATCCCGTCCGCAGCGAGCTTGTCCAGTTCGGCGCCCAGGAGTTCAAGAACCTGTTTGACTTTCGACGGCGTGCAGCCGGCGTACATGCCGAAGTAGCCTGCGTCCGCATAGGCGGAAGCAAAGGAATACGTGGAATAGACGAGGCCGCGCTTTTCGCGGATCTCCTGGAAGAGGCGCGAGGACATGCCGCCGCCCAGGACCGCGTTCAGGACGCTCATCACGAAGCGGCGATCGTCGGTGGCCACGATCGAGGGGCAGCCCATGATGATGTTGGCCTGCTCCACGGGACGCTTGATGACATGCAGCCCTGCCGTACCTGTGATGTCCGCCCGCTCGGTGGAGCGGCGCTCAACTGGGGCAACGGTGTCCTTCAGCTCCCACCCGGCCGTCCGCAAGGCATCGAGCACGAGGCGGCACACGACGTCGTGGTCCAGGCCCCCTGCGGCGGTGATGACGATTTCGTCCGGCCGGTAGTAGCGCTGGTAGTGTGCCCACACGGAATCGCGGGACACGGCCTTGATGGCGGCGGGAGTGCCCCCGATCGGGCGACCCAGCGGGTGCACACCAAGTACGGCGGCCACGAAGTTTTCGTGGGCGACGTCGGTGGGGTCATCGCTGTCCATGGCGATTTCCTCAAGGATCACGTCGCGTTCCTGTTCAAGTTCCGCAGGATCCAGCACGGCGCCGGTGATCATGTCGGCGATGACGTCGATGGCCATGGGAAGGTCCGTGTCCAGCACCCGGGCGAAGTAGCACGTGCTTTCCTTCGCCGTGGCGGCATTCGATTCACCGCCGACCTCGTCGAACGCGGAGGCGATCTCCAGGGCTGTGCGCTTCTTGGTGCCTTTGAACAGGAGGTGTTCAAGGAAGTGGGTGGAGCCGTGCTGCCCGTCTGCCTCGTCCCGGGAGCCGACTCCCACCCAGAATCCGATGGTTGCCGAACGCTGCCCGGGCATCGCTTCGGTGAGCACCCGGACACCTCCCGGAAGCACTGAACGCCGGACTACGGAGCCGCCTTCGACACCATGGATCAATTCGCCGCCGGGCACGGTCTGCGCCAATGGGAGGGGTACGACAGTCATCAAGACCTTTCAGTTCTGCGGGAAATCATGGGTGCCAAATCTGGCTGCAATCGTACCAGCGGGCGGATCGCCCCCGGGACGGGAATTCATTGTTAAACCGGGCAGGACCGGTGGACATGTCCACCGGTCCTGCCGCGTGTTTGCCGGTTCAGGCTACTCGGCGGAAACTTCAGCCTCTTCGGCGGAAGCTTCTTCCGAGGCGGCGCCTTCTTCCTCGGCCACAACCGGGGAGAGGGAGAGCTTGCCGCGGTCGTCGATCTTGGTGATCTCGACCTGGATCTTCTGGCCCACGGAGACGACGTCGTCGACGTTGTCCACGCGCTTGCCGCTGGCGAGCTTGCGCAGCTCGGAGATGTGCAGCAGGCCGTCCTTGCCCGGGGTCAGGGAAACGAACGCGCCGAAGGTGGTGGTCTTGACGACCGTGCCCAGGTAACGCTCACCGATTTCCGGGATCTGCGGGTTGGCGATGGCGTTGATCGCGGCGCGGGCTGCTTCTGCAGACGGACCGTTGGTAGCGCCGATGTAGACGGTGCCGTCGTCCTCGATGGAGATGTCGGCGCCGGTGTCTTCCTGGATCTGGTTGATCATCTTGCCCTTGGGGCCGATGACCTCGCCGATCTTGTCAACGGGGATGTTGACGGCGATCACGCGCGGTGCGAACTCGGAGAGCTCGTCCGGAGTGTCGATCGCGGCGTTGATGACGTCCAGGATGTGCAGGCGGGCTTCGCGGGCCTGCTTCAGGGCTGCGGCGAGGACCGATGCGGGGATGCCGTCGAGCTTGGTGTCCAGCTGGATGGCCGTGACGAACTCGGAGGTACCCGCAACCTTGAAGTCCATGTCGCCGAAAGCGTCTTCGGCGCCGAGGATGTCGGTCAGGGCAGCGTAGCGGGTCTGGCCGTCAACCTGGTCGGAAACCAGGCCCATGGCGATACCGGCAACGGCGGCCTTCAGCGGCACGCCTGCGTTGAGCAGGGACAGCGTGGAGGCACAGACGGAACCCATCGAGGTCGAACCGTTGGAACCGAGGGCCTCGGACACTTGGCGGATGGCGTACGGGAATTCCTCGCGGGACGGCAGGACCGGAACCAGGGCGCGCTCGGCGAGTGCACCGTGGCCGATTTCGCGGCGCTTCGGGGAGCCGACGCGGCCGGTTTCACCGGTGGAGTACGGCGGGAAGTTGTAGTTGTGCATGTAGCGCTTGCGCGTGACGGGAGACAGCGAGTCGATCTGCTGTTCCATCTTGAGCATGTTCAGCGTGGTGACACCCATGATCTGGGTCTCGCCGCGCTCGAAGATGGCGGAACCGTGAACGCGGGGCAGGACCTCTACCTCGGCGGTCAGCTGGCGGATGTCCGTCAGGCCACGGCCGTCGATCCGGATCTGGTCCTTGAGGATGCGCTGGCGGACAACCTGCTTGGTCAAGGAGCGGAAGGCTGCGGAAAGTTCCTTCTCGCGGCCCTCGAACTCGCCGGCGAGGGCGCCAAGGACTTCGTCCTTGAGTTCGTCGGAGGCGTTGTCGCGGTCCTGCTTGTCGGCGATCTGGAAAACAGCAGCGAGCTTCTCGGCAGCGGCGGCTTCAACAGCGGCGTAAACGTCGTCCTGGTAGTCCAGGAAGACCGGGAATTCAACGGTCGGCTTGGCGGCGCGGGCGGCCAGGTCAGCCTGGGCCTCGCAGAGTGCCTTGATGAACGGCTTGGCGGCCTCGAGGCCTTCGGAAACGACCTCTTCGGTGGGAGCGGTGGCGCCCTGTTCCTTGATGAGGTTCCAGGAGTTGTCCGTGGCTTCGGCTTCAACCATCATGATGGCGACGTCGTCGCCCGCGATGCGGCCGGCAACAACCATGTTGAAGACGGCGTTCTCAAGCTGGGAGTGCTTCGGGAAGGCAACCCACTCGGTGCCCTGTTCGTCGGCGATGAGGGCAACGCGGACGCCGCCGATCGGGCCGGAGAACGGGAGGCCGGAGAGCTGGGTGGACATGGACGAGGCGTTGATGGCCACGACGTCGTAGAGCTCGTCCGGGTTGATCGCCAGGACGGTGACGACGATCTGGACCTCGTTGCGCAGGCCCTTGACGAACGCGGGGCGCAGCGGGCGGTCCATGAGGCGGCAAGCCAGGATGGCTTCGGTGGACGGGCGGCCTTCGCGGCGGAAGAACGAGCCCGGGATGCGGCCGGCTGCGTACATGCGCTCTTCGACGTCGACAGTCAGCGGGAAGAAGTCGAAGCCTTCACGCGGGGACTTGCCTGCGGTGGTTGCGGACAGCAGCGCAGTGTCTTCGTCGATGTAGACCATCGCGGCGCCGGCTGCCTGCTTGGCGAGGCGGCCGGTTTCGAAGCGGATTGCACGCTTGCCGAAGCGGCCGTTGTCGATGATGGCTTCTGAGAACTGGATTTCGGGACCCTCCATTGAGAGTCACCTCCGTTTCTTGTTTAGCGGAAGTCCTCCCGCATCGACCCAGGCCAGCGTCTTTTCCTGGCCTGTACGACACCCGGTCATCGATCGAGACCCACGGGCTGCGCCTTCATTATGGAAAGCTTTCCCGGGGATCACTACCGAAGACCGCGAATGCGCGATGCGGTTGAACTCCTGTTAAGTGTTGGATTTAGTTATGGAGAAAAGGCGGCCCGTTCCGCGGAGGATCGGGCCGCCCGAAGTCAAACTAGCGGCGCAGGCCGAGACGCTCGATGAGCGCACGGTAGCGGGCAATGTCAGTCTTCTTGAGGTAGCCCAGCATGCGCTTGCGACGACCAACCATGGCCAGCAGACCGCGCTGGGTGTGGAAGTCGTGCTTGTGCTCCTTCATGTGCTCAGTCAGATCCTTGATCCGCTGAGTCAGGACTGCAATCTGAACCTCCGGCGAACCAGTGTCGCCCTTGGACGTTGCGTATGCCTCGATGATGGACTGCTTAACAGCGGCTTCAAGTGCCACGTGAACTCCTAGAGTTGTGCCGTGCGTCCCGATTCAGCGCCTCGCTGCCGGGTTGTGATGTGCCAATGACCGCACACAAAACAGGTCCAGCCGCCACGGACTGCAGCCGGATCCATCTCTCAGTTTACCGGCAGCCCGGCAATGTTGTCGAAAGCTGCCGTGTGAGCCTCATCAAAGCCAGGGTCCGCTCACTGGCCGATCTCGGTCCGGACGGCGAAAAGCTCCGGGAAGAACGTCAAATCAAGCGCCTTCTTCAGGAAGGAAACACCGCTCGAGCCTCCGGTTCCGGTCTTCATGCCGATGGTCCGCTGCACCGTGCGGAGGTGCCGGAAGCGCCACAGTTGGAAGTTGTCTTCCAGGTCCACCAGTTCCTCACACGCTTCGTACGCCGCCCAATTGTCCGCGGCATGTTCGTAGATGTGCTTGAAAAGCGGCAAGAGCTCCGGGGCGAACTCGTGGGCCAGGGTGACGTCCCGGTCCAGGACGGACCGCGGAACGTCGTAGCCGTGCCGGTCCAGGTAGGCCAGGAACTCGTCGTAGATGCTCGGAGCGTGCAGGAGCTCCTCCAGCACGGTCCTGGACTCCGGATCCGAGTCGAACACCGGCAGCATCTTGGCGTTCTTATTGCCGAGGATGAACTCGACGGCGCGGTACTGGCTCGACTGGAAGCCGGACGCATTGCCCAGGAAGCCCCGGAACTGGGAGTACTCGGTGGGGGTGAACGTCGCGAGCACAGACCATTGCTCGGTGAGTGTCTTCTGGATGTGCTTGACCCGTGCGATGGCCTTGAGTGCGGAGCCGAGGTCGTCCTCGCGGAGCCAGGCGGCCGCGCTGCGGAGCTCGTGCAGGACCAGCTTCAGCCAGAGCTCGGTGGTCTGGTGCTGGATGATGAACAGGAGCTCGTCATGGTGTTCCGGTTGGCTGACGGGTTGCTGGGCGCTGAGCAGCAAGGGCAGCTGCAGGTAGGAGCCGTAGCTCATGCGTGAGCTGAAATCCCTGACGATGCCTTCGTCGAGAGGCCGGGTGTTCTTCTCAACGCTCACGGCGAGGGGCTACTTGCTCAGCAAAAGGTCGTGGGCCTGGACGACGTCCAGGCGCATCTGCTCTACCAGGGCCTCTGGTCCGCGGTAGGCCACCATGCCCCGCAGCCTGGCCGTGAATTCCACCACGACGGTTTGGCCGTAGAGGTTGAAGTCCTCCACGGCTTCCTCCGGGCGGTCGATCACGTGGGCTTCCACTTGGCGGCTCACGCCGTCGAACGTGGGATTGGAACCGACCGAAATCGCGGCGGGCCAGCGGGTTCCGGATCCGTCCACGAGCCAGCCGGCGTAGATTCCGTCCGCAGGGACGTAGCCCGTGGCACCGTGGTCCAGGTTCGCCGTGGGAAAGCCCAGGGCGCGTCCGCGCGCCGCACCGTGGACCACTTCGCCGCGCATCCTGTGCGGGCGGCCGAGGACGGCGGCCGCGGTCTCGACGTCGCCTTCGGCAAGCGCCTCGCGCACCCAGGTGGAGGAACAGCGGCGGTCCGTGCCGCCGTCGTCGTGCACTGGAAAGCCCTCCGCGCCGAACTCATTGACGACGTGGACGCCGAAGCCCAGTTCCTTGCCCAGTTCCTGCATGGTGCCGACGTCGCCGGAATTTCCCACACCGAAACGGAGATCGTGGCCCACCACAACGTGGGCCGCGTGAAGCCCTTCCAGCAGGACGTTGACGACGAATTCCTCCGGCGTCATGGCCGCCAGCGTGAGGTTGTATTTCATGACGAGGACAGCGTCCACGCCCGTGTCGGCCAGGGCATCGAGCTTGTCCTGCAACCCCATCAGGAGCTCCGGTGCGGAGTCCGGCCGGTGGACCAGCGCCGGGTGGGGATCGAACGTCACGACGACGGACCGCGCGCCGTGCTGCTCCGCGGTGCGCAACAGTTGGGTCAGCACCTGCTGGTGTCCGCGATGGACACCGTCGAAGTTGCCGATGGTCACGACGCTGGGACCGAAATCCTCGGGGACCTCGGTGGGATCGTTCCAGATGTGGACCATCAACCTCGCCTTTTACTGCTGGTATTCGCTATGCCCGGCGCCTCGTCCGGCGCCGGAATTCTCTAAGGTTACCCGCTATCCCGTGGCTGGCATGCGCGGGCTGCGGAGCCTCGATTCCTACTGCGGGAGCGGTGCCGGGCGGCGGCGGTAGAGCCACAGCAGGCCCAGGACCGGCAGGATCAACGGCACAAAGCCGTATCCGCGTCCGAACAGCGACCACACGGTGTCATGCGGGAAGGCCACAGGATCGAAAAGGCTGATGGCACCAACCACCACCACCCCGAGCATCTCCACGAGGACGGCCGCCAGCGACACCTTGAACCACGCGCGGCCCGGCTTCGCGAGGGACACCGTGGCCACGATGTACACCACCGCGGCGAAGGCCGAGAGGATGTGGGCCAAGGGAGCGTCCGAGAACTTGGTCAAGATCTGATAGCCTGCGCGGGCCGTGGCCGAGATCGCGAAAACCGCGTAGACCGCGATCAGTAGCCTCCCGGGCCCGGTGTTGCGGGTGTCCCGGTTCTTCTTCTCGGTGCTTTCAACAGTCACTTCGTGTGCTTCTTCCAATGTCAGTACCAGATCTGGTTCATGCGGGCCGCCATGACCAATGCGGTGACGCCCACGGCGCCCATGACGAAATTGCTCCAACGGGTCCGTTCCAGGATGGACCAGTACACGGCGACGACAGGGAGTATGAGTGCCGTGACGATGTAGCCCCAGAATTCCCAGGGCTCCCCTGCAATCTTTTCACCCGTCGCCACGCGGATGATCGATCCCACCAGATAGACCAGCAGGACGAGTTCGACGGCGGCGACGGACAGTATGGTGACGTCGTTGGGGGCCTTCTTCATGATGCCCGCCACGACGCAAATGATGGAGGACAGCAAGCCCACTATCAGGACGGCGTAGAAATATCCGTCCATGTCTAATGCACCCGCTTTTCGTTGTCGGGGGCGAACACGAGGACGGGTTTGGCGAAACTCCCGGCATCGGCCAACAACGCCACCAGCTCGCCGGACGGCGAGAACGCGGCAGCCGGGTTTTCGGTGGTGGCCGCATCGGCGGTGCCTGCAGCAGGTCCTGCGGCGATCCTGCGGCCAAAGGAGATCTCGGTTGTTTCGGCCTCGCTCAGCTCCCGGTTGGGCATGAGGGCGCGGGCGGCGGCGGACATGTCGAGGACGTCCAGTTCCTCGGCAAGCTGTTCGAGGGTGCGGGCCTGCTCCAGCGAATACGGTCCCACATTCGTACGGCGAAGAGCTGTGAGATGGCCCCCGACGCCGAGGGCCTCGCCCAGGTCGCGGGCCAGCGCTCGGATGTACGTGCCGGAAGAGCACTCGACGGTCACATCGATGTCCACCAACCTGCCGTCGTCGACCCTCCGGATGGCGTGGATCTCGAAACGGTGGATGGTCACGGGCCGGGCGGCGAGCTTGACCTCTTGCCCGGAACGGACGCGCGCGTAGGACCGTTCGCCGTTGACCTTGATGGCGCTGACGCTGCTGGGAACCTGCTGGATCTCGCCGCTGAGCTTCGCGACGCCGGCACGGATGGCGTCCTCGGTGACTCCGGCGGCGCTGCGGCTTTCGGTGATGTCGCCTTCGGCATCGTCCGTGATGGTTGATTCGCCGAGCCGGATGGTGGCGGAGTACGTCTTGGAGGTGCCCACGATGTACGTCAGCAGCCGTGTCGCCTTGTTGATGCCAAGCACAAGCACCCCGGTGGCCATGGGGTCCAGGGTTCCCGCATGGCCCACTTTCCGGGTACCGGCCAGTCGCCGCATCCGTCCAACCACATCGTGGCTGGTCCATCCTTGCGGCTTGTCAACGATTACCAGTCCAGAAAGCACGCCTCCCAGTATATCCGCGCCGGGGCATGCATCCCGCGGCCCGAAGCTTCCGTGAACGGCCAGGGACCGCGGCTAAGATGGCTCCCATGCCTGAGCTTGCCGCACACGTCCGCGAAGTGCCCGTGAACCAGATCCGCGAAATCACCGAGGCCGCATGGAGCACTCCCGGGGCGATTGTCCTCAGCATCGGCGAGCCCGGCTTCGCGCTGCCACGGCACATCCTGGACGCGGGGATCGCGTGCCTGGACAGGGACGAGACCAATTACACCCCCAATGCCGGGATCCCGGCATTGCGTGAGGCGTTTGCCGCCCGCTTCCGTGCCCATAACAAGGTGGACGTGGGGGTGGAGCGCGTGTACGTCGTGGACGGAGCCCAGCAGGGACTGCACTTCGCGATGAGCCTGCTCCTTTCCCCCGGCGACGAGATCCTGATTCCCAATCCGGGCTATCCCACCTTTGCCATGACGAGCCATTTGCTGCACGCCGTCGCGGTGCAGTATCCGCTCTACCCCGAGCACGAGTTCCAGCCCCGCATCGAGGACATCGAGGCACTCATCACGCCGCGCACCAAGGTGTTGGTCCTGAATTCGCCGTCCAACCCCCTGGGCGCGGTGATCTGCGAGGAAACGACGCGCCAGCTCGTGGAATTGGCCGTCAAGCACGATCTGTGGATCATTTCGGACGAATGCTACGAAGCCTTCACCTTCGATGTTCCGCACACGAGTCCTGCCCGCTTCGACAGCGCTGTTCCCGGCGAGGCCCGCGTCTTCACCTCCCTGACCTTGTCCAAAACGTACGGGCTGACCGGGCTGCGGATCGGTGCGCTCATTTGCCCGCCGGGCCTGGAACGAAAGATGAACAACGTCATGGAAGCGATCGTTTCCTGCGTGGCTTCGCCCTCCCAGTACGCCGCCGTCGCGGCGTTGACCGGCCCCCAGGACTATGTGGATACCGCCCGGGAGCATTACCGTTCCAACCGCGACGCCGCCTCGGCGCTGCTAGCGGACAAGGGCATTCCCTACTTGGGTGCCCAGGGCGCTTTCTATCTCTGGGCGGACGTCTCCCATGTGAGCGGCGGAAACGTGCGTGCGTGGGTGCGCCAATTCCTGGCGGAGGCCGGAGTGGCCGTGGCGCCGGGCACCGCGTTCGGTTCCATCGGCGAGGGGTGGATCAGGATCGCTTTGTGCGGAGACCACCAGCAGCTGCTCGACGGCGTCGGTCGGCTTCCGGCACGGTCCTGAACCTCAGTATTTGATCCGGTTCTTGTGCCCGCGCCAGGCGTCGAAAGGAGCGTCGGAGGCAGGGACCTCCTGATGTTGGACGGGCAGCAGTTCAGGCCTGTTGCCGTCGAAGTATTCGTAGAACACCGCATCGTCGAAGCCTGCGGCCGCGGCCCCGTGCCGGTCCGCGGCAAAGTAGACGCGGCTGACCCTGCCCCAGAGGGCGGCCGAGAGGCACAAAGGGCACGGTTCGCAGCTTGAGTAGAGCACCGAGCCGCTGAGGTCGAAGCTTCCCAGTTCGGACGCGGCCCGCCGGATGGCCACCACTTCGGCGTGCGCTGTGGGGTCGTTGTCGCGGGTGACCCGGTTGACGCCGTCATGGATCCGTCCGTCCGGGGTGACCACGACGGCACCGAAAGGGCCGCCGCCGTCGGCCACGTTTTGCACCGCGAGCCGCACGGCGTGCTCGAGGTAGCCTTCTGGACTCTGAGCTGCATCGTGCGCCGCCATGCTCCGATCTTAGCGACGACCCGTCATTCTGGCCCGGTTTTTCACGGTTAAACAAGCAGAGCCGGATCCGGCAGCTCGTGGGAGTTGCGGATCCGGCCCTACCCGGGAAGCGCTGGGCTACTTGCCGCCGTCTTCGTCGATGTCTTCATCGGCTCGGAGGTCGATGTCTTCTTCGTCAAAATCGTCTTCGTCGATGTCCGCATCCTGCGGGGCATCGCTCTTGTACGGGTCAGCATCGCCTGCGTGCTTGGCGCCGGCGGCCAGCGCGGCCACCTCGGCGTCGCGCTGCTTGGCGGTGCGCAGCAGCTCCTCAAGGTTCGAGGCGTTGACCGGAATGAGGTCGGCAACGAATTCCAAGGTGGGAGTCAGCCGCACGGTGATGTTGCGGCCCACTTCCTGGCGCAAAACACCTTTGGCCTTCTCAAGGGCCCTGGCAGCATCGGCCTGGG
The DNA here is from genome assembly GCF_002009585.1 of Arthrobacter sp. SRS-W-1-2016. Taxonomy (NCBI): domain Bacteria; kingdom Bacillati; phylum Actinomycetota; class Actinomycetes; order Micrococcales; family Micrococcaceae; genus Arthrobacter; species Arthrobacter sp. SRS-W-1-2016. The sequence continues at coordinate 86,879 of NZ_MTPV01000014.1, forward strand.
CAACTTCGTCACCGAAGACGGTGTAGTACACGGTGGCGTGCTGAAGATCATTGGTGACGCGGGCATCGGTGATAGTGATTCCCTCAACCCGAGGATCCTTGATCCTCCGGCCCAGTGCCTCAGCAACAACAACCTTAATCCGCTGCGCCAACTTGGCAGCGCGTGCCGGATCAGCCATTTCAACTCCTAAATTTTGCGTACGACGGCGCGTTAGCAACTTGCGTACTTAAGTTCTCAGTGCGCGACGCGCCTAGTGCGAGTCTACGACCGGCCGCCGAGTTCCTCGGAGGCCGTTGGAGCCGATATGGGGGCCCGGGAGTGGCATCGGGCCTGCCGGAGCTGGGTGGCTGACGTCGCAAGACGTCAGCCACCCAGCGTAGGGGCGGGGCCCCCATATCGGCGGAAAGGGCCGGGGCCGCCGGAAGAATCCAACGGCCCCGCCCTCTATTTTTCGACTTTAGACGCGCGGCTTTTCGCGCATCTCGAAGGTCTCGATGATGTCACCTTCGTTGATGTCGTTGTACGAGCCAAGACCGATACCACACTCGAAGTCCGTACGGACTTCGGTGGCGTCGTCCTTGAAGCGCTTGAGCGTCTCAACGGTGAGGTTGTCGCCGATGACCTTGCCATCGCGGCTGACGCGTGCCTTCGTGTTACGGCGGATGATGCCCGAGCGCACGATGGAACCGGCGATGTTTCCGAACTTGGAAGAACGGAAGACTTCGCGGACCTCGGCGGTACCGAGCTGGACTTCCTCGTACTCCGGCTTGAGCATGCCTTTGAGGGCCAGCTCGATGTCATCGATTGCCGAGTAGATGACGGAGTAGAAGCGCATGTCCACGCCTTCACGATCGGCCAGTTCAGCCACCCGCTCGGCGGGCTTGACGTTGAAGCCGATGATGATCGCGTTGTCCACCGTGGCGAGGTTGACGTCGTTCTGCGTGATGGCACCCACACCGCGGTGGATAACGCGCAGTTGAACGTCTTCGTCGCCGACGTCGATCTTGAGCAGGGCGTCCTCGAGGGCTTCGACCGCACCGGAAACGTCACCCTTGAGGATGAGGTTGAGGGTGTCGATCTTGCCTTCGGCCACAGCCTTGTCGAAGTCCTCGAGGCTGATGCGCTTGCGGCGCTTGGCCAGCGCCGCGTTGCGGTCGGCTGCCTCGCGCTTTTCAGCGATCTGGCGGGCCGTACGCTCGTCGGAGGTCACCAGGAAGGTGTCGCCTGCACGCGGTACGTTGGACAGGCCCAGGACCTGGACCGGACGGGACGGAAGCGCGACGTCGAGGGCGTTGCCGTCTTCGTCGAACATGGCACGGACGCGGCCGTGGGCCGTACCGGCCACGATCGTGTCACCGACGGCCAGGGTACCGGACTGGACCAGGACGGTGGCCACGGAACCGCGGCCCTTGTCCAGGTTCGCTTCGATGGCAATGCCTCGAGCGTCCTTGTCCGGGTTGGCGCGCAGGTCCAAAGCGGCGTCTGCGGTCAGCAGGACGGCATCGATCAGTTCGTCAATGTTGATGTTCTGGCGGGCAGAAACCTCAACGAACATGGTGTCGCCACCGTATTCCTCGGGAACCAGGCCGTACTCGGTGAGCTGGCCCTTGACCTTGTCCGGGTTCGCGCCATCCTTGTCGATCTTGTTGACCGCGACGACGATCGGCACGTTGGCCGCTTGTGCATGGTTGAGTGCTTCCACCGTCTGCGGCATGACGCCGTCGTCGGCTGCGACAACCAGGATGGCGATGTCGGTGACCTTGGCACCACGTGCACGCATGGCGGTGAACGCCTCGTGACCGGGGGTGTCAATGAAGGTGATGTCGCGCGGAGTGCCTTCGTGGACGTGGCTGATCTGGTAGGCACCGATGTGCTGCGTGATGCCGCCGTGTTCGCCGGCAACCACGTTGGTCTTCCGGATGGCGTCGAGCAGTCGGGTCTTACCGTGGTCAACGTGACCCATGACGGTGACAACCGGCGGACGCGGTTCGAGGACGTCGTCGCCTTCGGCTTCCAGTTCGGCATCGAGATCGATGTCGAAGGAGTCGAGGAGCTCGCGCTCTTCGTCTTCCGGAGAGACAACCTGTACCTTGTAGCCAAGTTCGGCGCCGAGCAGGCCGAACGTGTCTTCGTCCAGCGACTGGGTAGCCGTTGCCATCTCACCAAGGTGGAACAGCACGGTCACCAGTGCGGCGGGGTTTGCCTCGATCTTGTCGGCGAAGTCCGTGATGGACGAGCCTCGACGGAGGCGGACCACGGTGCTGCCGTCGCCGCGGGGTACGGATACGCCACCCAGCGACGGAGCACTCATCTGCTCCAGTTCCTGACGCTTTGCACGCTTCGACTTGCGCTGCTTGCCGCGTCCCGCGCCACCCTTGCCGAAGGCACCTTGGGTACCGCCGCGTCCGCGGCCGCCCTTGCCGAAGCCACCGCCGGCGGGAGCTCCGCCACCGGTGCCTGCGCCAGGAGCGCCGCCCGGACGGCCGGGGCCGCCACCGGGACGGCCAGCGCCACCCGGGCGGCCTGCGCCACCGGGAGCGGGACGCTCGGTGCGGTTGGGCATCATGCCCGGGCTGGGACGGTTTCCTGCGGGGCCGCCTGCGGGACGCGGAGCGCCCGGACGGGGAGCGCCGGGGCGCGGAGCACCCGGACGCGGACCACCGGAACCGGCTGCGGGGCGGGGACCGCCTGCGCCGGCCGCGGGACGCGGACCGCCGGGACGTTCGCCGTCAGTGCGGCCACCGGAACGCGGCATGCCCTGCGAAGTTGCGAAGGGGTTGTTGCCCGGACGGGGAGGACGCTCGCCGTCGCCACGGCCGCGGGGCATGCCCTGCGAGGTCGCGAACGGGTTGTTGCCCGGACGGGGGCCACCGGGCCGCGGAGCCTGGCTGCCCGGACGTGCCGGGGCAGGGGCTTCGGCCTTGGGGGCCGGACGGGCACCCGGCTTGGCGGAAACAGGGCTTGCCGTAGCTGCGGGAGCCGCGGGCGCTGCCGGGGCGGGGGTTTCAGCCTTGGGGGCGGGAACCGGAGCCTTGGGCGCAGCGGGGCCCGGAGCCGGGCGGGATGCTGCGGGTGCAGCAGGCGCAGCGGGTGCTGCAACGCGAGGTGCTGCCGGGGCAGCCGCCTTTGCGGCGCTGGCGCCAGGGTAGGCGTCGCGAAGCTTCTTCACGACCGGTGCCTCGATTGTCGACGAGGCGGAGCGAACGAATTCGCCCAATTCCTGCAGTTTCGTCACTGCATCTTTGGAAGTAATACCGAGCTCTTTGGCGAGCTCATGTACGCGGACCTTGGCCACATTTCTCCTGTCTCGGTCCGCACCGAGCCAGGCACGAACCGTCTAATTCTTACTGCGGGCCCCTGCCACGAACGCGGCGGATAGGCCCTGTGCAGAGCGCAACAAAATTGTCATCGTTGCGCACTCATCGCTGGGAACTCATCGGGTTTCCATCAGTTTTCTGACCCGCTTTCAGGTTTGGACGGTTTTCCTGCTTTCACGGGGGTGTCCGCAGGGGGTATGACTGCCGCCAGGTAGCTTTCGACGGCGGTGACTTCGCTTGCGCCCGCGAGGGCCCTTGAGAAAGCACGCCGTTTGCTTGCCAACGCCAGGCATGTGGTGCTGGGGTGCAGCCACGCACCCCGGCCAGCCATCCGGCGTCGTTCATCCACCAGGACGACGGGTGACCCGCCGCCTTCGGCGACAAGCCGGATCAACTCGCTCCGCTTGCCTTGTTTCCGGCATCCGATGCAGGTGCGCACAGGCTGGTGCCTGGTGTGAAGCAGTTCAGTCACTGGGTGTATCAACCTGCCTCAGTGTCTTTACCTGTCTTCTACGGTTCTGCTTTGCCCGGCGCGGGCCCTTGCCTTGTTGGGATTGTTGTCCCCACAAGTCGCGAGCACGCCAAAGCGCACGGATACCGGGCATAGGCCCGGTTCCATCTATTCTAAGCCCCCGAGGCCCCGGCCACCGAATCCACAAGGTGCGTGGATCCGGGGCCGGGTACGGTCTGGGGTATTTAGTTGCCCTTGGCCGGAGTGGCGTCAGAGACGATGTCGATACGCCAGCCGGTCAGCTTGGCTGCGAGGCGCGCGTTCTGGCCTTCCTTGCCGATGGCGAGGGACAGCTGGTAGTCGGGAACAACCACCCGGGCGGAGCGCGTGGCTTCGTCGGTGATCGTGACGGAATTCACGCGCGACGGCGAAAGGGAGTTGGCGATGAAGGTCGCCGGGTCTTCGCTGAAGTCGACGATGTCGATCTTTTCGTCGTTGAGTTCGGTCATGACTGCGCGGACGCGGGAGCCCATTTCACCAATGCACGCACCCTTGGCGTTGATGCCGGGGGTGTTGGCTTTGACTGCCATTTTGGTCCTGTGGCCGGCTTCGCGCGCCAGCGCCACGATCTCGACGGAACGGTCCGCGATCTCCGGGACCTCCAGCTCGAAAAGCTTCCGGACGAGGCCCGGGTGTGAACGCGACAGTGTGATGGAGGGTCCCTTGGCGCCGCGGTGGACGTCCACCACAAACGCACGCAGCCGGTTCCCGTGCGTGTACTTCTCCCCCGGCACCTGCTCGGGCGGCGGCAGCAAGGCTTCCACGGAACCGAGGTTCACCTGGATCATGTGCGGGTTGTTGCCCTGCTGGATCAGGCCGGCGACAAGCTCACCTTCACGGCCCTTGAATTCGCCGAGGACGTTGTCGTCCTCGACGTCGCGCAGGCGCTGCAGGATGATCTGCCGCGCGGTGCTCGCTGCGATGCGGCCGAAGCCCGCAGGAGTGTCCTCGAACTCGCCGATGGCTTCGCCGTCGTCGTCGATTTCCGTGGCCCAAATGGTCACGTGCCCGCTCTTGCGGTCCAGCTCGGCACGGGCCTTTTCGAAAGCGCCCGGCGTCTTGTGGTAGGCCACCAGGAGCGCCTGCTCGATGGTGGGAATCAGGAGGTCCAGCGGGATTTCACGCTCACGCTCCAGGAGTCTCAGCGCACTCATGTCAATATCCATTAGGCCTCCTCGGAAGGTCCGTTGTACTCGTCTTCCAGCACGGCCTCGTTGAGGTGGCTGAACTCTATCTCGACTTTTCCTTGGCGGATCCTGTCGAAAGGAATTTTCACGGGTTCGCCCTGCTTGGGCTTCATGCCCTTCTTGACCTCTTGCTCGGGAACCAGTGTGACGCCGTCGTCGTCGACGGACTGGATCCGGCCTGTCAGGTTCTCGCCCTGGATCACGTTGACTTTGACCATGCGTCCGCGTGCCCGGTGCCAGTGGCGGGGCTCGGTGAGGGGCCGTCCGACGCCGGGCGAGGAGACCTCGAGGTCGTAGGGGCGGCCGTCGGTGCGGGGATCGTTGTCCAGGATGTCCGAAAGGGCCCTGGAGATTTCAGCGATGACGTCCAGGCTGACGCCCCCGGTTTCCTCCTGGGGCAGGTCGATGACCACGTGGACTACCCGGTGCGAACCGGCAACCTGGATGGCAACATCCTCAAGGTAGAGCCGGCTTGCCAGGACGGCAGGCTCCAGAAGCGCCTTCAGCCTGCTCTCCTCGGGGTTGCGGACCTCGTGTTGTGCCGGACTCGTCGGATCCGTTCCAGCCTGGTCTGTTGAAGTCGTGGCTTCCGAATGACTCACTGGCCAGCCGCCTCCCGATAGATGATGTTGTGACTACTAGCTTAACGACATTTACGGCGGCGTGGTGCACGGTGCTTCTCCGCGGGAGACGCAAGTGGTCCGTGGGCGTGACACCATAGTCTGTTGTGAACCACGAGACTGTTGAGAAACCACGGAGCCGTCGCTGGATGAAAGGCCTCCTCCTGGCTTTCCTCGCAGTCCTCGTCCTCGGAGTGGGCGCCGTCCTTGTCCCGCGGGACGCCGGAAAGCCGCACGCGGTGCCGTTTTCCGAAACTGCCCGTTCCGCAGCGCTGTCGTCGACCGAGGCGCTTTTGGGCAGCGCCTCGGCTCTGGAGAGCACCGACACTGTGATGTTGCTGACAATCCAGACGCGCGCGCTGCTTCCGCTTCCCGGTTCGTCGCCATCGACCATGCCCTCGGCTTCCACCAGTCCCGGCGCCACCCAGGACCGCCCGACCCGGGCGGCCTTTGTCTCAGAACTCACCTCGAGCGCGTCCCGTCGCTTGGCGGACGCGGCGGACGCCGACGGCGGCATGGCACGGCTGCTTGCCGCCGTCGGGACCGCCCAGCTGCTTGAGTCATCGCGGCTGGCCGTGGCGTGGGGCTTGCCGGCACCGGCGACCCCGGCCGAGGCGAGTTCCGCCCCGACCCCGCCGCCAAGCTGCCCTGCATCGCCGGGTACGTCGACCACTGCACCGACACCCGGAACAGCGCCCACCACGGCAGATCTGCCGGCCGCCCTGGCTGCCGTCGTCAGCTCCGAGCAGGAGTCGATCTATGCGTACCAAGTGGCCTTGACCAGGCTGGACGCGAAGGCTTCCGCGACGGCAGCCACCTGGTTGGCCCGTCATCAGGAACTGCTCCGTGGAGCGGAAGCCCAGGGCAGGCTGCACTGCATCGCCACACCTCCGCGGGAAGCCGGCTATCGGCTGCCCGCCACTTTCGCCGCCAAACCCGCCCTGGCGCTGGGCAGCATGGAGTCCAGCTCGCTGACGGCCTATGCCGACCTCGTGGCGTTGTCGGACGGCGCGACGCGCCAATGGGCCATCGACGGGCTTGTCGACGCGGCCAAACGCAGCCAGGCCTGGGGAACTCCGGTTGGCCCGTTCGCGGGACTTTCCGTCGACGACGCGGCACTGCCGCCGCTGCCGTCAGGAACTCCGTCTCCATAGGAAAGCCTTTCTTTGCTGGCGGCAGCCCTCCCCGAGTGCTTGGCTTGTACCATGGCTTCCATCGAAACTGCAGCCCTTCATGAGAACGAACCACACGCCAACGACCTCGCCCACCGGCTCAACTGGCTTCGGGCCGGAGTCCTTGGCGCCAACGACGGAATCGTCTCCGTTGCCGCCATCGTGGTGGGCGTCGCCGGCGCTACGACGAATACCGGCGCCATCCTCACCGCTGGAGCCGCCGGGCTCGTGGGCGGTGCGGTGTCGATGGCACTCGGCGAGTACGTATCCGTCAGCAGCCAAAGCGACAGCCAAAAGGCACTCATCGAGAAGGAGCGCCGGGAACTCGCCGAGGAACCCGAAGAAGAGCTGGCCGAGCTGACTGCGATCTACCAGGCCAAGGGCCTGCGTCCTGAAACCGCCCGTAAGGTGGCCGTCGAATTGACGGAACACGATGCCTTGGCCGCCCACCTTTCCGCCGAATTGAACATCGATGAGGACGACATCGTGAGCCCGTGGCATGCGGCCTTCGCCTCCGCCATTGCCTTCACCCTCGGCGCGGTACTGCCCCTGCTCGCGATCCTGCTCCCGCCCCCGGGCCTGCGTGTACCCCTGACCTTCATTTCCGTGCTGCTCGCGTTGGCCATCACGGGAGCCCTTGGAGCATGGATCGGCGGCAGCTCGAAAACCCGTGCCGCCGTGCGGGTCGTCATCGGCGGAGCCCTTGCGCTGGCCGCGACGTTCCTGATCGGAAGCCTCCTGGGCTCCTCCGGAGTGGTCTGAACCACTCCGGGACCGGCTTGGGTAGTCTGACAGTGATGACTACCTTCGTTTCCATCCCTGGCGACCTCCAGGCACGCTACTCCCGCACAGCGGAGGGGCGCGCGTGGCTCTCAGGGCTGCCCGGGCTGATCAACGCGAGCCTGGAACGCTGGCAGCTGTCCGTCGACCTGGAACCCGGCGTGGAACCATGGAATGGCCATGGCGGCATCGTCATTCCGGTCCTCTACGACGGTGCCCGTTCGGTGCTCAAAATAGCGTTCCCGCACGAGGAGGCCCTCGTCGAACGGCATGCCCTGGCCCTGTGGGGAGGCAACGGAGCCGTCAGGCTGCTCGACGCCGATGCCGCCTCCTGCGCGATGCTCCTGGAGCGGCTCGACGCCGTCAGCTGGCTGCAGGGCGCCCGGATGGATGAAGCGCGCGACGTCTGGGGAACGCTCATGCGGGAACTCAGCATCGAGCCGGACGAGCGGTCCGAATGGAAAGAGTTTGAGCACATCGCGGCCCGGGCCGAACGCTGGAGCGACGAGTTGCCTGCCGATTGGGAGCACCTGGGCCAGCCCTTTCCCCGGTGGCTCCTCGAAGCCGCCTTGGAGGTATGCCAGACGCGGGGCGCAGTAGGTCGGCGCTCGGGCCGGGACGTGCTGGTGCATTGCGACCTGCATTTCATGAACATCCTCCCCCATCTCAACGGCTCCCCCGGTGGCGCGTTCAAGGGGGCCGGGTCAGCAGGCAAACGCGCCTACGTGGCGATCGATCCGCAACCGATGATCGGTGAGGCGGAATTCGCCGTCGCCCCGGTCCTATGGAACCGCATCCGCGATCTCTCCAGGACGGCGCCGGAAGTCGCCCTCCTGGAGCGCTGCGCGGATTTCAGCAGCGCGGCCGGCCTTGACGGCGAAGCGGCCCGGGAATGGAGCCTGGTCCGCGAGGTCGAAAACGCGCTGTCGTATGCCGGCAAACCACGCCATGAAGGCGATCTGGCGCGCTCCTTGTGGGTGGCCAGCACCCTTGCGGGACGGCCGCTGGACGGGCTGCCCGCCGCGCACGACCTTCCCGAACCGGGACAGGCCGCGTCGAATTAGCGTCAGACTTCCGCGGCTTCGCGCCGGCGATCGCTCCCGACGTCCGTAACGCTACGTGGCGACGTAGTCGTTCCAGACATCCATGCCGAGTTTGATGATCAACGCGCCGACGACGATCAGGAACACGATACGCACAAAGCCGCTGCCCTGTTTCACGGCGGTCCGGGCGCCCAAGTAGCCACCGGCCATGTTCGACAGGCCCAGCACTGCGCCGACGCCCCACAGCAGCGATCCGTGCGGCAGGAAGAACAAGAGGGCTCCGGCGTTGGTGGCCATGTTGACGATCTTCGCCTTGGCGCTGGCCTCGAGGAACGCATAGCCCATGGCGGAGACGAGGGCGATCACCAGGAACGAGCCTGTTCCGGGACCTATCAGACCGTCGTAGAACCCGATCACCGCCCCGATGGCGCACGCCACGACATAGTGCGTGTGGCCGTCGTGACGCAGGGCCGTCAACTCGCCTGCGTTGGGCCGCAGCGCGGTGAAGAGCGCGACGGCGATAAGCGCCACCACGATGATGGGTTTGAACACGTTCGCGGGAAGGTTGGCTGCCAGGACGGCACCGCCGAAACTGCCCGCGAGGGCAATCACCGCCATCGGGATGGCCGTCTTGAGGTCAGGGCCGACCCGGCGGTAATAAGTGACCGCGCTCGTTGTCGTCCCGAAGATGGAGCCCATTTTGTTGGTGGCCAGCGCCTGGACCGGGGTGATCCCCGGAACCAGGAGCAAGGCGGGGAGCTGGATCAGTCCCCCGCCGCCCACCACGGCGTCTATCCAGCCGGCAGCGAATCCGGCCACCACGATCATGATGAGCGTGGTGAGCTGGACCGACTCGAAGCCGGAGATCACTTCTGGCGTACGGCGTTGACCACGTAGTCGGCAGCCTTTTCGACTGCCACGTTCTCGGCCTCTCCGGTACGACGGTCCTTGATCTCCACAACGCCGTCCACCAGGCCGCGGCCGACCGCCACGATGGTGGGGACGCCCACGAGCTCGGCGTCGCCGAACTTCACGCCGGGGGAAACCTTGGGGCGGTCGTCGTAGATCACGTCGAGGCCGGCGGCTTCGAGTTCGGCGGAGAGCTTTTCCGCCGCCGCGAAGATTTCCTCGCCGCGTCCGACGGCGACCACGTGGACATCCGCGGGGGCCACGGAGCGCGGCCAGATCAAGCCACGGTCGTCGTTGTTGGCCTCGGCCAGGGCGGCCACGGCACGGGTCACGCCGACTCCATACGAGCCCATCGTGACCACGACCTGCTTGCCGTTCTGGTCAAGGACCTTCAGGTCGAGGGCTTCGGCGTACTTGCGGCCGAGCTGGAAGATGTGGCCCATTTCGATGCCGCGCGCAGTCTCCAAGGGACCGGAGCCGTCCGGGGCTTCGTCTCCCGCGCGAACCTCGGTGCATTCGATGACGCCGTCCCAGGCGAAGTCGCGCCCGGCGACGAGGCCGAAGACGTGCTTGCCGTCTTCGTTCGCGCCGGTGACCCAGCTGGTGCCCGGGACCACCCGGGGGTCCACCAGGAAGAGCAACTTGGACGTGCCTTCGAGGCCGAGCACGGCCTCGCCGAGGACCAGGCCGGGGCCGATGTAGCCCTTGACGAGTTCCGGGATCTTCTTGAGGTCGTCCTCGTTGGCCGCTTCGAGGCCGATCTCTCCGGCAATGGGCAGGAATGAACCGATGTTGGCTTCGACGCGCTTGAGGTCCACGGCGCGGTCTCCGGGGACGCCGATGACCACGATCTGGCGCTCACCGGTGGGCAGCGTGACGGCGAGGACCACATTCTTGAGGGTGTCGGCGCCAGTCCAGGCGCCGCCGTCGGAATCGCTGCGGGGAGCGAGCTGGTTGGCGGCCGCCACCAGGGTTTCGATGGTGGGCGTGTCAGGCGTGTCCAGGACGCGTGCTGGAGGCGCGTTGCTGAAATCGATGTCGGCCGGGACCACGGTGGTCACGGCTTCGACGTTGGCCGCGTACCCGCCTGCCGAGCGCACGAAGGTGTCCTCGCCGATCTCGGTGGGGTGCAGGAACTCCTCGCTCTTGGATCCGCCCATGGCGCCTGCCGTGGCGGCGACGGGGATGACCTCAAGGCCGAGGCGCTCGAAGATTTTCAGGTACGCGGCGCGGTGGGCCGCGTAGCTCGCGTCCAGGCCGGCGTCGTCGACGTCGAAGGAGTACGAATCCTTCATGATGAATTCGCGGCCGCGGAGGAGCCCCGCGCGGGGACGCGCTTCGTCGCGGTACTTGTTCTGGATCTGGTAGAGGCTCAGCGGCAGGTCCTTGTACGAGGAGTACAGGTCCTTGACCAGGAGGGTGAACATTTCCTCGTGGGTGGGCGCGAGAAGGTAGTCGGCACCCTTGCGGTCCTGGAGCCGGAACAGCCCCTCGCCGTATTCGGTCCAGCGGTTGGTTGCCTCATAGGGTTCCCGGGGCAGCAGCGCCGGGAAGTGGACTTCCTGGGCGCCGATGGCGGCCATTTCCTCGCGGATGATCTGCTCGACCTTGCGCAGCACACTCAGTCCCAAAGGCAGCCACGTGTAGATGCCGGGCGCGGCACGGCGGATGTAGCCCGCGCGGACCAGGAGTTTGTGGCTTGCGACTTCGGCGTCGACGGGATCTTCACGCAGGGTGCGCAGGAACAGCTGGGAGAGGCGAAGGACCACGGGGCAGAATCCGTTTCTATGGCAAGAGCTGGCAAAAACTACTGTGTACCAATCTACCGGCTTGCGGCCGGTGAACCTGCCGCTGCCACTCCCCTGGGTTCCTCCCCCAAGGCAGGAGAGGCCCCGAACGAAGAGGAGCCACGCCATGGTGCGAGGAAGCCCCTGGCCGCTGGGCGGCTGGTCATCCTGCCATGGCGTGGCTCAGCGGCCGCTCGGCCGCTCGCGCTGTCTTGGAGGCTCAGTGAGACCTGTCGGATGCCTTCAAAAGATCAACGCTTACAGTCATTTGTCTGTGTTTCCTCTCTGAAACCATCCGCGCCCCAGCGACACGGCTGATTTGAACTTATGTGATTGCGGACACTTTTTTCAAGGGCTTGGACTTATCAATTTTTTGTTGACGCCAACCGGTTGCGGGCCTACCTTTTATTCATCACCTGATGAATAAATTATCCCGGAGGCGACGATGTCCCACAGTGTACCAGGAAGTAATGCGCCGGGCAGGCCTCCGGCGGTCAAAGCGGAAGGCCTGCACGTCACCCGCGGCCATAAAAAGATCCTGCGCGGCGTGGACTTCGCCATGGAGACCGGGCGGATCACGGGCCTGCTCGGACCCTCCGGGAGCGGCAAGACAACCCTCATGCGCTGCATCGTGGGGGTCCAGCGACTCACCGCCGGCAGCGTGGAGGTATTGGGCCGACCTGCCGGTACGCCGTCCTTGCGGCACGACGTCGGATACGTCACCCAGGCACCGAGCGTCTACACGGACCTCAGCGTCGAAGCGAACGTCAGGTATTTCGGAGCCATGCACGGCGTCTCGGCGGCCGACACCGCGGAGGCGATTGCCGCCGTCGGGCTCGAAACGCTGGCACGGCAAAGGACGGCGGACCTGTCCGGCGGCGAATTCAGCCGGGTCTCGCTGGCCTGCGCGCTCGTCTCGCGTCCCAAGCTGCTGATCCTCGACGAACCGACGGTGGGTTTGGATCCCGTCCTGCGTGCCGAGCTGTGGGAACGGTTTGCCGCCATGGCCGAAGCCGGCACCACCCTGTTGGTGTCGAGCCATGTCATGGAAGAGGCCTCGCACTGTTCATCGCTGCTCCTGCTCCGCGAAGGTTTGCTGCTCGCGCAGCTCAGTCCGGCGGAACTCAGCGAGCGGGGCCACAGCAACGACTTGGAACAGGCCTTCCTGCACATCATCCGGGAAACAAGCGGCGTCCCGAATCGCCGGAGTGCCAACGAAAGCCAGGTGGCGTCATGAATCCACGGATGATGTTTGCCACCACCAGGCGGGTTTTGGACCAACTGCGCCACGACCACCGAAGCGTCGCCCTCATCATGGTGGTTCCCGCCCTGCTCCTCACGGGCGTCTACTATCTCTTCGAGAACGAAACCCTGCCTCCCGGATTCCCCCGGACCTTTGACCGTGTGGGACTCATGATGCTGGCCATTTTCCCGTTTGTGGTGATGTTCCTGGTCACGTCGATCACGATGTTGCGCGAAAGGACCTCGGGAACGTTGGAACGGCTCCTGACGACGCCCATCCACAAAGCCGATCTCCTGTTCGGCTATGCGTTGGCGTTCTCCATCATGGCCGCTCTCCAATCCCTTGTCGCCACGGCTGTGGCCTACTGGATCTTCAACCTGGACATCAGGGGCGGTCCGGGTTTTGTCGTGCTGATCGCCGTCATCAATGCCGTGCTGGGCGTCGCGCTCGGCCTCTTGTGCTCAGCCTTTGCACGGACCGAATTCCAGGCGGTGCAGTTCATGCCCGTCGTGGTCATACCGCAGATCCTGTTGTGCGGGCTTTTCGTGGCCAGGGACCACATGAACAGCCTCCTGGAGGGCATCTCCAATGTGCTGCCGCTGACGTTTTCGGTCGATGCGCTCCAACAGATCGCCGACAACACCGAAGCGACGCAAACCATGTGGCAGGATGCCGGGATCATGGCGGCGATCGTCATCGGAGTATTGGTCCTGGCATCGTTCACCCTCCGACGGCGGACCTCGTGAGCGGCGCCTTGCCTCCCCTGCGGCGGGGACGCCGGAGCGGCGGCAGCGACTCCCGCGAACTGATCCTGGCCACAGCGCGCCGGCTCTTCGCCGAGCACGGTTTCGACGGGACGAGCCTGCGGCAAGTGGCCCGTGAAGCGGAAGTGGACCCGGCCATGGTCCACCATTTCTTCAAGGGCAAGGACGAGCTTTTCGCCCAGAGCATCGAGCTCCCCGCGGATCCCGACGAGGTCCTTGCCGGCGTCGAAGAACTCGATCCTGGGCAACGCGCCGAAGCAATCGTCCGCGCCGTGTTGCGGCTGTGGGAAAGCCCGGCGCAACACGGGCTTGTCGCCTTCGTCAGGGGAACGATCGGTTCCAAGGCCAAGACCGCCTTGCTGCGGGAGATGGTGGCGAGGACCATCCTGTCCAGGATCACGGCGGGCCTTCCCGGCTCCCCCGAGGAGGCGAAAATGCGCGGCAACCTCGTTGCCACGCAGGTAGTGGGGCTCATGCTGATGCGCTACGTGGTCCGGCTGGAACCGTTGGCTTCGGCTTCCCGGGACGAGGTGGTCCGGCTCGTGGCCCCGAACGTCCAGCACTACCTCACCGGCGAGCTCTCCCACCCAACTGACTCGCAGTAGATGTCGTTATGAGCCCTCAAAACGACAACAACTGCGAGTTAGTTGGGCCGGTCAGTACAGGGTTGGGCCGGTCAGTACAGGACCGTGGCGAAGGTTCCGAGGCGTTGGAAACCCACCCGCTCGTACGTGGCGCGTGCCCTGGTGTTGTATTCGTTGACGTAGAGGCTCGTGATCGGCGCGAACTTCTGCGCCAGGACCACCACTCCCGCCATGTACCCTGCGCTGAGTCCTTGGCCGCGGAACTCGGGGTTCATCCACACGCCCTGCACCTGGGTGGCCTGGGCGGTGACGGCCCCGAGTTCGGCTTTGAACTTCACCGTCCCGTCCGCGTTGATGTGCACCAGGGAATGGCCTTGCCGGATCAGTCCGGACACCCGGCGGCTGTAGAAGTCCTCGCTCCCAAGAAAAGGTGAATACCCCACTTCTTCTTCGAACATGGCGGCACAGGCGGGCAGGATCCGGTCGAAGTCCGCGATGTTGCCGAAGCCGAGCTGCGGATTGGCGTCGACGGCGGGGGGTCCCGCTATTGCCAGGAGCGGTTGGTCGGCACGTACCTCGTGGGCGAAATGCCCCAGTTGCTCCAAGCGGGAATGGAGTGCCAGCACGGTCTCCGCGGGCCCGAAAATCGAGGCATAGCGGCGGCCGGCCCGGTGTGCAACCGCTGCAACGCGTGGCGCCAGCTCGGGGTCCAGCTGCACCGGAACCAGGTTGGCGCCGGCCCAGCAGGCACCCACCAGGGCGTCGCCGTCGAACACTCCGAAGACGCTCGCGCCGCCGGACGTCGGTGCGGCGCTCCCCGACGAATCGAGGTGCGCCAGAATGAAGACGTTCGCTACGGGGTCTTCCATCGCGAGCACGCGAAGGGCCCGGGTGTCGGCAGCGCCGAGCACCCGGACGGAAATCCCATCGGCGGCTGTCTCGCTACGAGACGCTAACCACGGGGCTACCCTTGACAGCATCTTCGCCATCGGCCTCCCCCATCTCTTCGGCGATACGCATGGCCTCTTCGATCAGTGTCTCAACAATCTGGCTCTCGGGGACAGTCTTAATGACTTCGCCCTTCACGAAGATCTGTCCCTTGCCGTTTCCGGACGCCACACCAAGATCGGCTTCACGGGCCTCGCCCGGTCCGTTCACCACGCAACCCATGACGGCGACGCGCAGCGGAATCTCCATTCCCTCAAGCCCGGCCGTGACCTGCTCGGCCAGTGTGTAGACGTCCACCTGGGCGCGTCCGCATGACGGGCAGGAGACGATTTCGAGCTTGCGGGGGCGCAGGTTGAGTGACTGCAGGATCTGGTTGCCGACCTTGATTTCCTCAACAGGCGGCGCGGAGAGGGACACGCGGATGGTGTCGCCGATGCCCCGGGACAGCAGCGCACCAAACGCCGTGGCGGACTTGATGGTGCCCTGGAAAGCCGGTCCGGCCTCGGTCACGCCAAGGTGCAGGGGCCAGTCGCCCTTTTCGGCAAGCATCTCGTAAGCCGCCACCATGATGACGGGGTCGTTGTGCTTGACGGAGATCTTGAAATCGTGGAAGCCGTGTTCCTCGAACAACGAAGCTTCCCACACGGCCGATTCCACGAGGGCTTCCGGGGTGGCCTTGCCGTACTTCTTCAGGATGCCGGGCTCCAGGGATCCTGCGTTGACGCCGATCCTGATCGACGTGCCGTGGTCCTTGGCGGCCTTGGCGATTTCCTTCACCTGGTCATCGAACTTGCGGATATTGCCCGGATTGACGCGCACCGCGGCGCAACCGGCTTCGATCGCGGCGAAGACGTACTTCGGCTGGAAGTGGATATCCGCGATCACGGGAATCTGGGACTTGCGGGCGATGATCGGCAATGCCTCGGCGTCGTCCGCGGAGGGGCAGGCGACACGCACGATGTCGCAGCCGGACGCCGTCAGCTCCGCGATTTGCTGCAGCGTGGCGTTGATGTCCGTCGTGGGCGTGGTGGTCATCGATTGCACGCTGATGGGTGAATCGGAGCCGACGCCGACCGACCCCACCTTGATCTGGCGGGTCTTGCGGCGGGGCGCGAGAACGGGGGGCGGGGCTGACGGCATTCCCAGGCTGACCGAGGTCACGTGGACTCCTTGGGTTGAAATGGGTGGATCGTGGGGCCGGAGTCCGGACTCCGGCCGGTCAAGCTGCTAGGAAGCGTGGGCGGAGAGCATTCCGATCACGGGGTTCCACTCCGATGTCCGGATGCCTGCAATCCCGCGGACGGCGGCGAACGGATCCTCCTTCAGCGTGGCGTTCAACTCGGACTCGTCGGCGGCCTCGAGCAGCAGCAGCGCACCAGCGCCGTCGGTGTAAGGGCCGCTCGCCAGCAGGGTTCCCTGCTCGGCGAGGCTGGCGAGCCAGGCACGGTGGGCGGGGCGGTTCGCGTCGCGCACCTCGGCGGACTCGGCGTCGTACACGTACTCAACAGCGAAAACAGTCATATGGATAGCCTATCCCCCCGGCACAATTCAGCATCAGCCAAAGAGGTTGACGGGCTTGACGATGTCCGCATAGATCAGCAGTGCGCTCATGGCCATGAGGACACTCGCCACGACGTAGGTGAGCGGCAGGAGCTTGGCGATGTCGAAAGCTCCCGGATCCGGTTTGCCGAACAGCTTGGCGATCCGACGGCGGGCTCCCTCGTAGAGCGCGCCCGCAACATGTCCGCCGTCGAGCGGCAGGAGCGGAACCAGATTGAAGATGGCGAGCGCGAAGTTCAGTCCGGCGAGGAGCCCCACGAGGGCCCCGATGCGCGATTGCAGCGGAACCTGGTCCATGGCAGCCACTTCACCGGCCACCCGGCCGACGCCCACCACGCTGATGGGGCCATTGGGATCTCGCGGCTCGGAACCGAAAGCCGCCTGCGCCACGCCGACCACCCTCGCGGGCAGGTTGAGGATGACTCCGGCAATCTGTTTGATGTTCTCGCCTGCCATCGGAAGAACGGTCGACGCCGGTTGGGGCACCATGGCGGTCTGCGCACCGATGCCAAGGAACCCGACTTGCTCGTACAAGGGCTTGCCGTCCGCGCCCTTGGCCTGCTGGCCGTTGTCCCCAACGACGGGGCGCGCGGAAAGCACCGGGGTTACTTGCGTGGTGACGCTCTTGCCGCCACGATCCACGGTGATCTGGACAGACTTGCCGGCGGATGCCCGGATCCAGCCGCTCATTTCAGCCCAACTCGTCACGGGCTTGCCATCGAAGCTGGTGACGACGTCGTTGGGCTGGAGCTTGGCCACCGCAGCCGGGGTCAGCTGGCAGTTCGGGGAGTTCGGATCGACGGTCTCACCGGCCTTGACCTGGCACTTGGACACTTCGGCAATGGTGGTGGTGGCCGAGGACACTCCGAAGCCCATGAGCAGCACCGCGGTCAGGACCAGGCCGATGAGCAGGTTCATGGCCGGGCCACCCAGCATGATGATGACCTTCTTCCAGACCGGCAGCCTGTAGAAGACCCTGTTCTCGTCCCCGGGGCCAACTTCCTCGTGCGCCGCGGACCGGGCCTCGGTGGCGAGCGTCTGGAACATGCCGGTGCTGGACGGCCTGACGCTGCCGTCTTCCTTGTTGGGCGGGTACATGCCGATCATGGCGACGTAGCCGCCCAACGGGATGGCCTTGACGCCGTATTCGGTCTCGCCTTTCCGCTTGGACCACAGGGTAGGGCCGAAACCAATCATGTATTTCGTGACGCGCACTTTGAACAGCTTGGCGGGAACCAAGTGCCCCACCTCATGCAGCGCAATGGAGACAGCCACGCCGATCGCGACGAAGACGACTCCGAGAATGAACAGAATGACGGGATTCATGCCTTAAGTACTGCTTCCTAAAGGGTGCTGTTGGCTAAACGATCGTGGGTGCGCGTGCGTGCCCACCTCTCAGCATCCAACACGGAGTCCACTGTCAGCTCCAAGGATCCTGAATGTTCGCTGAGCACGGACTCCACCGTGTCCACGATGTCGGTGAACCGGATCCTGCCGGCGTGGAAGGCCTCCACCGCTTCCTCGTTGGCCGCGTTGAAGACCGCCGGGAAGGTGCTCCCCTGCTTCGCTGCGTCCTTGGCCAGTTCCACCGCCGGGAAGGCTACCGAGTCGAGGGGCTCGAACGTCCAACTCGCGGCCCGGCTCCAGTCGCAGGGCTTTGCGGCGCCGGGCACGCGGTCCGGCCACCCGAGTCCGAGGGCGATGGGGAGGCGCATATCCGGCGGAGAAGCCTGGGCAATGATGGAGCCGTCCACGAATTCCACCATGGAATGCACCACGGATTGCGGGTGCACCACGACGTCGATCCTGTCCAAGGGGACGTCGAAGAGCAAGTGGGCTTCGATGACCTCCAGCCCCTTGTTGACCAGGCTGGCCGAGTTGGTGGTGACCATCAGGCCCATGTCCCACGTGGGGTGGGCAAGGGCCTCGGCCGGGGTGACGTCGCGGAGTTGCTCGCGGCTACGGCCCCGGAAAGGTCCGCCGGACGCCGTCAGGATGATTTTCCGGACCTCTTTGTCGGTTCCCGCTCGGAGGCATTGGGCGATGGCGGAGTGCTCCGAATCCACGGGCACGATCTGGTCGACGGCGGCCGCGGCCTTCACCAGTGCGCCGCCGACGATCAGGGATTCCTTGTTCGCCAGGGCCAGGATCGCGCCGGACTTGAGGGCTGCCAGCGTGGGCGCCAGGCCGATGGATCCTGTGATGCCGTTGAGCACGACGTCCGCTTCGATCGCGGCAATCTTGGTGGACGCATCCGGCCCCGTGATGATCGCCGGATCGTAGTTCCGGAGCCCGGCGGCAGAGGCCGCAGCGCCGATGAGTCTCCGGAGTTCATGGGGATCGCCGTAGGCAATGCCGACTGCCTGGGCCTTGGTGTGGACAGCCTGCCGCGCGATGAGTTCAAGGTTCCCGCCGCCCGCGCTCAGTGCCACGACCTCGAAGAGATGCGGGGCGGCGTCGACGACGTCAATGGCTTGAGTGCCGATGGAACCAGTGGACCCGAGGAGGATGATCTTGCGCGGCTGCATTGCTTAAGTATCCCGCACCCCAGGCGTAGCGTTGGTTTGTGGACTGGGTCTCGTGGTTCGAGGCGCCGGACTATGAATTCGCCCGGCAGGTGCTACAGCGCGGCACGGCCGCGCTCTATTTCATCGCGTTCCTGTCCAGCCTCAACCAGTTTCCCGCGCTCCTCGGGGAGCACGGGCTCCTGCCTGTTCCGAGGTACGTAGACGTCCACAGGGTCTTGCGCAGGCCCAGCCTGTTCCGTTGGAAGTATTCGGACGCGTTGCTCCGGGCCGTGTGCGCTGCCGGGCTAGCCGTGTCCCTGACCCTCGTGGGCGGGTTGCCGCAGCTGGGCCCGCCGTGGCTTCCCTTGGCGGCGTTCCTGGCGTTGTGGTTGCTCTACATGTCGATCGTCAACGTCGGACAGACCTTCTACGGCTTCGGCTGGGAGATGCTGCTGTTGGAAATGGGCTTCACTGTGGGCTTCCTCGGTTCGGATCAGACTCCCCCGCCGAGAACCATCCTCGTCCTGCTCGTGTGGCTGCTGTTCAGGCTCGAATTCGGCGCGGGCATGATCAAGATCCACGGCGGAAGCGAGTGGCGTGATTTAACCGCCCTGTACTACCACCACGAGACGCAGCCCATGCCGGGGCCATTGAGCCGCCAGGCGCATCTGTTGCCCAAGCCGTTGCACCGGATGGAAGTGCTCGGCAACCACTTCGCCCAGCTGGTGGTGCCGTTCTTCCTGTTCGCCCCGCAGCCGCTGGCCACCATTGCCGCCGGAATTGTCGTCTTCACGCAGCTTTGGCTTGTGGGGAGTGGAAACTTCGCGTGGCTCAATTGGTCCGCGATCGTGCTCGCCTTCGCTGCGGTGGGCGACCGGGAGGCCCATGCCGTGCTGCCCTTCATACCGCGACAGCGGTACCCGGCCACGGCTCAGACCCCGGTGTGGTGGCTCGCCGTCGTCCTCGCGGTGACGGTGCTCCTCGTGGTGCTCAGCTATTGGCCGGCCCGCAACCTGCTCTCTCGGGGGCAGCTCATGAACGCCAGCTTCAACCGGTGGCAATTGGTCAACACCTACGGGGCGTTCGGCACGGTGACAAGGCACCGGGTGGAAATCGTGGTGGAGGGCACCCAGGCCGATGTTCCGGTCGACGAGGCGGATTGGCACGAATACGGCTTCAAGGGCAAGCCCGGCGACGTCCGCCGGCTCCCCCGACAATGGGCGCCGTACCACTTGCGGCTCGACTGGCTGATGTGGTTCCTGCCCTTGCGCACGGTGCACGAGGAATGGTTCTACGCGTTCCTGGGCAAACTGCTCGACGCCGATCCGCCCACTTTGCGCTTGTTGCGCCAGGACCCGTTCGACGGCGCGCCGCCGCGTTGGGTACGGGCGCGCAGCTTCCTGTACCGCTTCGCCACGAGGGCCGAGTTCCGCGAGACTGGGCAGCGCTGGATCCGCATGGAGCTCTACGAGGTCATCGCTCCGTTGTCCCTGCCGAAGTCACGACGGCGCGGTCAATAGCGCTTCAGGAAAGCCGGGCCCTGCGCAACGTGGATTCGGCGTGTTTCAGGATGGGACCGTCCACCATTTTGCCTTTGTATTGGAACACGCCCGTTCCAGCCGCGGCCGCAGCGTCAAGCAGGTCCCGGGCCCCGGCGACGGCCTCGGGCGACGGCGCATAGGCTTCGCGGACGACGGCAACCTGGTTCGGGTGGATGCAGGCCTTCGCACCGAACCCGCTGGCCACGGCGTCGGCTGACTCCGCGGCCAGCCCGGCAAGATCGGGAATGTCGACGTAGACCGAGTCGATCGCTTCCTTGCCTGCGGCTTTGGCCGCGAGCAGCACCGTGGACCGCGAGTGCATTGCGACGGCCCGGTAGCCGCCGTCGTGCTTGCGGCTGGAGGTGCCGCCCATGGAGGCGATCAGGTCCTCGGCGCCCCACATCAGTCCGACAACGTTGGGGGCCTGGGCGATCTCAGCCGCGTTGACGATTCCTTTGGCCGTCTCGCAGAGGGCGATGACGTGGTATCCCTCGAGTGCTTTCAGCTGTTCACCGGTCTCGGCCTTCGCCAGCATGACGGTGCGGTAGGGAGTATGCGCGAGGCAGTGCAGGTCCTTCTCGAAGTCCGGGGTGCCGACCGGATTGACGCGCACAATCGTGCGGCTCGGGTCGAGTTCGGCCGTCTCGCCGCCGGAGCCGAGCTGGGCGAGGATGGCGCCCCTCGCCCGCTTCTTGTCTGCGGGGGCGACGGCGTCCTCGAGGTCCACGATGACGGCGTCGGAACGTTCAGCGGCCTTTTGGAACCGCTCCGGACGGTCGGCGGGGCAGAAAAGCAAAGCGGGGCCCATGGTGAAGGTCATGTATTGATTGTCCCCTGTTGTGCCTCCAGATGCGCGGTCCGGCTCCACATGAGGCAGGCCCGCGTGGCCAGCGCCACAACCGTCCCGTCCTGGTTGCGGCCGGTGTGTTTCATGGTCACCACGCCCTGCCCGGGACGCGACGACGACTCCCGTTTCCCGGTGATGACAGTCTCCGTGTAGAGGGTGTCACCGTGGTAGAGCGGGTGCGGGAATGAGACGTCCGTGAGGCCCAGTTGGGCAATGATGGTGCCTTGGGTCAGTTGCGTCACGGACTGTCCCACCATGGTGGACAAGGTGAACATCGAGTTCATAAGCCTCTGGCCGAAGGGCTGCTTCGCGCTCCACGCCGCGTCCAGGTGCAATGCTTGCGTGTTCATGGTCAGCGTGGTGAACAGGACGTTGTCCGTTTCGGTGACGGTCCGCCCGGGCCGGTGGGCGTACACGACGCCTTCCTCGAGTTCGTCGAAGTACAGGCCCCGCTGCTCGACAATGCGGGGTTCGGCGACTCCGGATTCGGAGACGTTGGTCATACAGTCAGCTCCTGGTCCTCTTCGAAGAGTTCGACGCCGGTCGCGGCGGCCACGTCTTCGGCGGAGACATTCGGGGCCAATTCGCGCAGGACGAGCCTCGATGCCCCGCCTTCGGACACGACGTCGATCACGGCGAGGTCGGTGATGATCCGGTCCACGCAGCCCTTCCCCGTGACGGGCAAGGAGCATTCCTTGACGATCTTGGGCTTGCCGTTGCGGTCCACGTGCTCCATCATCACGATCACCCGCTTCGCGCCGAACACCAGGTCCATGGCGCCGCCCATGCCCTTGACCATTTTGCCCGGAACCATCCAGTTGGCCAGGTCCCCGTTGGCCGCGACCTCCATCGCGCCCAGCACGGCGACATCCACATGGCCGCCACGGATCATACCGAACGACGTAGCCGAGTCGAAGAACGCGGCACCCGCGTTGACAGTGACCGTTTCCTTGCCGGCGTTGATCAGATCGGGATCCACTTGATCGTCGGCGGGATAGGGGCCCACGCCCAGGATCCCGTTCTCGGAATGCAGGATCACCTCGACGCCTTCGGGAATGTAGTTGGGAATCAGGGTGGGCATGCCGATCCCGAGGTTGACGTATTGCCCGTTGCTCAGTTCGCGGGCTACGCGGGCGGCCAGTTCGTTCCGCGTCCACCCTTTGCCCTCGTGGTGTTCGACGCCGGCGCGGCGGTACTCGTGCCTGACGGTCTCGGGACGCGGCGGCACATCCTGGGTGATGTTCGATTCCATGGCTACGCTCCTGCCTGTCGGGTCAACGCGACCGTCCGCTTCTCGATGCGCTTCTCGGTGTCCGGCGCCACCACGACCCGCTGGACGAAGATGCCCGGGGTGTGGATGTGCTGCGGATCGAGTTCGCCGGGTTCCACGAGTTCTTCGACCTCGGCGATGGTGATCCGTGCCGCCATGGCGCAGAGTGGATTGAAGTTCATGGCCGTCGCGTGGAAGACAAGGTTCCCGTGGCGGTCGCCCTTCCAAGCGTGGACCAGTCCGAAATCGGGCGTCAGGGATTCCTCCAGGACATAGTCCGCCCCGTTGAAGGTGCGCACTTCCTTGGGTGAGGAAGCGATCGCCACGCTGCCGTCGGCGTCGTACTTTTGCGGAAGTCCGCCCTCCGAGACCTGTGTCCCGACGCCGGCCGCCGTGAAGAAGGCGGGGATGCCGGCGCCGCCGGCGCGCAGTTTCTCGGCGAGAGTACCTTGCGGGGTGAGGACCACCTCGAGTTCACCGGCGAGGTACTGGCGTGCGAACTCCTTGTTCTCACCGACATAGGAGCTGATGGTCCGGCGGATACGCCCGTCCCTCAGCAGGATGCCCAGGCCCCAGTCGTCCACGCCGCAGTTGTTGCTGACGGTTTCAAGGTCCTTGGTGCCTTGATCGTGGAGCGCATCGATCAGCGCCACCGGGATACCGCACAAGCCGAACCCGCCGACGGCGAGAGAGGCGCCGTCGTGGATGTCCTTCACCGCTTCCGCGGCGCTGGCAACAACTTTGTCAATCATCGTTTACCTTCCCTGACGGTTAAAGGCCCAGCTCGCGGGCGATGAGCATCAACTGGACCTCGGTGGTGCCTTCCCCGACTTCCAGGATCTTGGAGTCGCGGTAGTGGCGCGCCACCGTGAATTCGTTGATGAAGCCATAGCCGCCGAACACCTGGGTGGCGTCCCGCGCGTTGTCCATGGCTGCCTCGCCTGCGACCATCTTAGCGATGGCCGCTTCGGTCTTGAACGGCTTGCCTGCCAGCATCCTCGCGGCCGCATCGAAGTAGGCCAGGCGTGCCGTGTGGGCCCGTGCCTGCATGCGCGCGATCTTGAACTGGATGGCCTGGTACTTGCCGATGTTCTGTCCGAAGGCCATGCGTTCCTTGGCGTATTTCACGGACAAATCGACGCAGCCCTGGGCAGCGCCAGTGGCGAGCGCGGCGATGGCGATGCGGCCTTCGTCCAGGATGGACAGGAAGTTGGCGTAGCCGCGTCCCCGGACGCCGAGCAGGTTTTCTTCGGGCACCCGCACGTTGTTCAGGGTCAGCGGGTGGGTGTCGGAGGCGTTCCAGCCCACCTTGTTGTAGGCCTTTTCGGCGGTGAAACCGGGCGTGTCGGTGGGAACCAGGATGGTGGAGATTTCCTTTTTGATGCTCCCGTCCTTGCGTTCGTGCTGCCCGGTGACGGCGGTGACGGTGACGAGCCGGGTGATGTCGGTCCCGGAGTTGGTGATGAACTCCTTGTTGCCGTTGATGACCCAGCGGCCGTCCTCGAGGTGGGCGTTCGTCTTGGTGCCTCCGGCGTCCGAGCCGGCTTCCGGCTCGGTCAGGCCGAAGCCTGCGAGCGCTTCGGCCGAGGTCAACCGGGGCAGCCAGTGTTCCTTCTGCTCCTGGGTGCCGAAGCGGTACACCGGCATGGCACCGAGCGATACGCCTGCCTCGAGGGTGATGGCCACGGACTGGTCCACCCGGCCCAGTTGTTCCAGCGCGAGGGCGAGCGCGAAATAGTCGCCGCCCATTCCGCCGAACTCTTCAGGGAAGGGCAGGCCGAAAAGGCCCATCTCGCCCATCTGCTTGACGACCTCGTACGGGAAGCTGTGTTCCTCGTCGTGCTTGGTGGATACGGGGGCCACTACCTCGTCGGCGAATTCCCGGACGGAGTCGCTCAGGTCCTGGTATTCCTCGGTGAGCTCAAAACTTGCCATGGCTAGACTTCCTCGTCTTTCTGGTTTTCTGCTGTAAGTTCAGGGTCCGGTTCCGCTGCGGCTTCGGAGGTGGGTTCCGCCAACACGTGGATGGTGGCGAGGACTTGATCGGCCTTCACGAGGTCCCCGGTTTTGCTGCTGAGGTGCACGGTGCCGGACACCGAGGCCACCAGTTGGTGCTCCATCTTCATCGCCTCCACGGAAAGGAGTACCTGGCCTGCTTCCACCTGGTCGCCGTTGTGCACCGAAACGGAGACGACGGTTCCCGGCATGGGAGACCGGACTTCGGGATCCGCGGCGCCTTCTTCGCGCTGGATGCCCGCCAGGATGCGTTGGATCCGGGTCTCGCGGTCCAGGATCTCCAAACGGCAGGACCAGCCGTCGCTGCCGAGCCACAGCTCGCGCGTCCCGGCCACCGGCGACGGTGAACCGTACGCGAAGGGGTGCTCGGCGCCGTCGAGCACCAGCACCGCATGCCCCGCGGATCCCGGACGCAGGGCGGCAGAATGCTCGACGCCGTCGTCCACCCGCGCCGTGAAGCCCGGCCCTTTCACCGTCAGCCCCACGGTGGCCAGGCCGCCGTCGGGACGTCCGATGGTGGCCTTCCACGGCGCGGGGGCGCCGACGCGCCATCCGTCGGCGGTGTTCCAGGGTGCTCCCGTTCCGGCAGGAGCCGGTTCCGAGCGGGTGAGCAGTTCTGTCCGGTTGAGCAGCTCTGTCCGGTTGAGCAGTTCTGTCCGGTTGAGCAGCGCGGCGGCGATCAACTCGACGTCGCCCGCTTGACGGAATTCCAACCCGTCCAGTTTGCGCTCGATCAAGCCGGTGTCGAGGCGTCCGGCGCGGACGTCGTCGTCGTTGACCAGGAGCCGCAGGTACTCGACGTTCGTGTGCACACCCAGCAGCGCGTAGTCCCCCAGCGCGTGGTCAAGGGTGTCCAACGCCGCCTTGCGGTCCGGTCCCCACGCAATGACCTTGGCGAGCATGGGATCGTAATCGCCGGTGACGGTCAGTCCCGGAAGCATGGCCGAGTCGACGCGGACGTGCGGATCGTTGCTTGCCCGTTCCCGGAGCGTCACGATCTCGCCGATGGACGGCAGGAAACCGCGTTCGGGAACCTCCGCGTAGACGCGTGCCTCCACCGCGTGGCCGTCAAGCACGACGTCGGACTGTGCCACCGTGAGGACCTCACCTGCGGCGACGCGCACTTGCCATTCGACCAGATCGATGCCCGTGACCATTTCCGTGACCGGGTGCTCCACCTGGAGGCGGGTGTTCATCTCCATGAAGAAGAAGTGCTCCGGATCCTCGTCCGAGACCAGGAACTCCACCGTGCCCGCACCGCTGTAGTTGACGCTTCGGGCAGCCTGGCAGGCTGCCTCACCGATCCGCGCCCGGACCTCGGCGCCGTTCGCGAGCGACTCCAGCAAGGGGGACGGTGCTTCCTCGATCACCTTTTGGTGTCGGCGCTGGAGCGAACACTCGCGCTCGCCGAGGTGTATGACGTTGCCGTGGTTGTCGGCGAGGACCTGGACTTCGATGTGCCGGGGCGTTTGGATGAGCCGCTCGAGGAAGAGGGTGTCATCGCCGAAGGCGCTCGCCGCCACGCGGCGGGCCGTCACCAGGGTCGCCGCCATGTCCTCCAGCCGCTCCACGATGTGCATGCCTTTGCCGCCGCCTCCTGCCGAGGGCTTGATCAGCAGGGGGAAGCCGACGCCGGGCGCCGCGTCGATCAGTTCCTCGTCACTCAGGCCGGGTTCGGCGATCCCCGGAACGCAGGGGACGCCGTAGGACATGACGTGGTTCTTGGAACGGATCTTGTCGCCCATGATCTCGATGGCGTCGATGCCGGGGCCGATGAACGCGATGCCGGCAGCGTCCAGGGCCTTGGCGAACTCCACGTTCTCGGCGAGGAATCCGTAGCCGGGGTGGACGGCTTGCGCGCCGCTTTGCAGGCAGGCCTCGATGATCGCGTCGATCCGGAGGTAGCTGTCAGCTGCCGCAGCAGTACCGATCCGGACGGCAGCATCGGCTTCGCGCACGTGGCGGGCTCCGGCGTCGGCGTCTGAATAGACCGCCACCGAACGGATGCCCATGGCCTTGAGGGTACGGATGACGCGGCAGGCGATCTCGCCGCGGTTGGCGACAAGTACGGTGTCGAAGGAGTTGATTGTCATGGGGTCACATCCGGAAGAGGCCGAAGGAGGTTTCCGGCAGGGATTGGCGGGAGACGGTATCGAGGGCCATGCCCAGGATGCGCCGGGTATCTGCGGGGTCGATGATGCCGTCGTCCCAGAGCCGGGCGGTGGAGTAGTAGGGACTGCCTTGATCCTCGTACTGCTGCTTGATGGGGGCTTTGAAGGCTTCCTCGTCCTCGGCGGACCATTCCTCGCCGCGGGCCTCGTACTGGTCGCGTTTGACGGTGGCCAGCACGCTGGAGGCCTGGTTCCCGCCCATGACCGAAATCCTGCTGGCCGGCCACATCCAGAGGAAGCGCGGCGAGTAGGCCCGGCCGCACATGGAGTAGTTTCCGGCGCCGAAGGAACCGCCGATTACCACGGTCAGCTTGGGCACGCGGGCGGTAGCCACGGCGGTGACCATCTTGGCGCCGTTCTTGGCGATGCCGCCGTGCTCGTAGTCCTTGCCCACCATGAAGCCGGAAAGGTTTTGCAGGAAGACCAGCGGGATGCCACGCTGGTCGCACAACTCGATGAAGTGCGCGCCCTTGAGGGCGGACTCGCTGAACAGCACACCGTTGTTGGCGACGATACCCACGGGGTGGCCATGGAGCTTCGCGAATCCGGTCACCAGGGTGGTGCCGTAGTTCCTCTTGAACTCATGGAACCTGGAGCCGTCCACCAGGCGGGCGATGACTTCGTGGACGTCGTACTGGGCGTTGACGTCCGTGGGAA
The DNA here is from genome assembly GCF_002009585.1 of Arthrobacter sp. SRS-W-1-2016. NCBI lineage: Bacteria > Bacillati > Actinomycetota > Actinomycetes > Micrococcales > Micrococcaceae > Arthrobacter > Arthrobacter sp. SRS-W-1-2016. The sequence goes on from NZ_MTPV01000014.1 coordinate 114,313, forward strand.
CGGCTCCATAGATCTCGGCCGGGTCCACCACGGGCTCGACGGCGGTGTCCACGTCCCATGCCGGGGCCGCCGGCTGGGGCAGGGTGGCGACGATGTCGCGGACGATCTGCAGGGCATGCTCGTCGTTTTCGGCGAGGTGGTCCGTCACGCCGGAAATCCGCGAGTGGACGTCGCCGCCTCCGAGTTCCTCGGCCGTAACGATTTCACCGATGGCGGCCTTCACGAGGGGCGGCCCGCCCAGGAAGATGGTGCCTTGGTTGCGGACAATGACGGTCTCGTCGCTCATGGCGGGAACGTAGGCGCCGCCGGCGGTGCAGGATCCCATGACGGACGCGATCTGCGGGATCTTTGCGGCGGACATCTTCGCCTGGTTGAAGAAGATCCGGCCAAAGTGCTCTTTATCCGGGAACACCTCGTCCTGCTTCGGCAGGAACGCTCCCCCGGAATCCACGAGGTAGACGCATGGCAGCTTGTTTTCCAGGGCGATTTCCTGGGCCCGGAGGTGCTTCTTCACTGTCATCGGGTAATACGTTCCGCCCTTGACCGTGGCGTCGTTCGAAACCACCATCACCTGGCGGCCGTGGACCAGCCCGATTCCCGCGATCACGCCGGCGCCCGGCGAGTCATCGTTGTACATCCCGTTGGCCGCCAAGGGGGCGATCTCCAGGAAAGGGCTTCCTTCGTCCAACAAGTAGTTGATCCGCTCGCGCGGCAACAGCTTGCCCCGGGAAATGTGCCGCTCACGCGACTTCTCCGGGCCGCCGAGCGCGGCCACGGCAAGGCGCTTCTTGAGCTCGTGTACCAGGGACAGCTGCGCTTCCGCGTTGGCCGCGAACTGGTCGCTGCTGGTATCCAGCTGGCTGGCGAGTGTCTCCATCGACTGTGTCCCATCCCGGCCCATGGCCATCTCAGTTAGTACCGCATAACTGGAATTTAGGTTAGTCTCTATTAACTGTGTTGTCCATCACCTCCGCACCGGGCCACCCCGGTGCCGGCGCCGAAGTGGACGCGTGCAAAAGGAGGAATTGTGGTCACCTTCCAACGGAGCTCCCAGCAGGACGGCCCTACCCCGCGGAGCCCCAAGCAAGAGAGCCCGACCCAGAGAAGCCAGGCCAAGGAAACACGGCGCAAGGCCCTCCTGACCGCCGCAGCCGGGTTGTTCGCCGCCGACGGTTTCAACCGCGTGTCCCTTGAGGACCTGGGTGCCGCGGCTGGAGTCAGCGGTCCTGCCGTGTACCGGCATTTCCCGGGAAAACAAGCCGTACTGGCCGAGTTGCTGTTGAGCGTGAGCCGGAACCTGCTCGACGGCGGACGCACCGTGGCGTCCGAGGCCCCCGACGCCGAAGCCGCGTTGCACGGACTGGTGGAGTTCCATGTGGACTTCGCCCTCAGCAATCCCGATGTCATCCGGGTCCAGGACCGCGACTTCAGCAACCTCAGCAACGCCGACCAGGCCGAAGTCCGCACACTGCAGCGCAATTACGTGGAACTGTGGGTGGGTGTGCTTGGCGAACTTCATCCGGAAACCGATCCTGCCGAACTCCGGGTCCGCGCCCACGCCGCCTTCGGCCTCATCAACTCGACGCCACACTCGGTCCGGCACCATGGACGACGCATGGCGGTCAAAACCGCGAGGCCCATCCTCGAACGCATGGCCCTCGCGGCCCTGACGGCGCGCTAACCTCCCGCGTGCCAGGCCCAACTAGCTCGCAGTTGTTGTCGTTCTGAGCGTTCAAAACGACAACAACTGCGAGTTAGTTGGGCCGGAGAACCGCTAGATCATCGTCATGACGGTGGCAGGGTCGGACAGGATCGCGCCCAGGTCGGCCAGGAACTTCGAGCCCTGTTCGCCGTCCACCAGCCGGTGGTCGAAGGACAGGCTCAGGGACATGACCTGGCGGACTGCGAGCTCGTCATTGTGCACCCACGGGGCCTTGCGCACCGATCCGAGCGCGACGATGGCAGCCTCGCCCGGGTTCAAGATGGGGGTGCCGGCGTCGATCCCGAACACGCCGATGTTCGTGATCGAGATAGTCCCGCCCGTCAGGTCTGCCGGGGAGGTCTTGCCCGAACGCGCCGTGTCCGTGAGAGCCGACAACGCCGTGGACAGTTCCAGCAGCGTCATCCGGTCCGCGTCTTTGATATTGGGAACAGTCAGGCCCCGCGGCGTGGCGGCGGCGATACCCAGGTTGACGTAGTTGAACTGCACGATCTCCTGTGCGCCTTCGTCCCAGCGGGAGTTCAGGCTCGGGTTCCTGCGGAGGGCAATCAACACTGCCTTGGCCGCGATGGTCAGCGGCGTGAGCTTGTACCCGGCAAATTCGCGGCTGGCCTTGAGCCGCGTCAGCAGTTCCATGGTCGGAGTGACGTCCACGGTGAGGAACTCCGTAACGTGCGGCGCCGTGAAGGCGCTTTGCACCATGGCGGCTGCCGTGAATTTCCGGACTCCCTTGATGGGCGTGCGCGTCTCGCGTTCAGTTGAAACCCCGACGGCGGACGCAGCGGCGGGGGCGACCTCGGGAGCCGAAACCTGCGCCTGGGACCCGGAAGCGAAGTCCTGGACGTCCGAACGGGTGATCAGGCCTCCCGGTCCGGTTCCTTTGACCAGCTCGAGGTCGATTCCGAGATCCCTCGCCAGCTTGCGGACCGGAGGCGTGGACCGTGGTCGTTCCTGCTCCGCTGAAGTCTCGCTTGCAACCGCGGGCGGTGCCGTAGTTTCGACGGTGGAAAAGGGCTCGACGGCGGGAGCGGGCCCGACGGCGGGAACGGGCTCCCGGACCGGCTCGCGTTCGGTGGCGCCCGCGTCAAAGCTCCGCTGGCGTCGGGCGGGGCGTCCGGACTTTTCGACGACGGCACCGTAGCCCACGAGGTTCGGCTCGCGCTTGGCCGCGCTCTCCGCCGGGCTCGGGGCGGCCCCGGGGGAAGCTCCCGCGTCGTAACCGCTAGCACCGGAAGGTGGGGCTCCGGCGTCGTCGACCTCAAAGGAGACGATCGGCTTGCCGACCTCCACAACGGAACCGGCCTGTTCGTGCAAGGCGGCGACGGTTCCGGCGAAGGGCGAAGGCAACTCAACTACGGCCTTGGCCGTCTCGACCTCGGCAATGACCTGGTTCAACGTCACGGTGTCCCCCACCGCGACTTTCCAGCTGAGAATTTCCGACTCGGTGAGTCCTTCACCGAGGTCGGGCAGCCTGAATTCCTTGATCATGGTGGCGCTCATCCTTCCAGCCCGCTCAGGGAGTTGCCGCGGCCGAGTGCGCGGTCCACACCGTCAAGGATCCTGTCCAGGTCCGGCAGGTGGTGCATCTCGAGCTTTGAGTACGGGTACGGGATGTCGAACCCGGTGATCCGGACCGGCGCCGCTTCAAGGTAGTTGAAGCAACGCTCGGTGATGCTGGCGGCGATTTCGGCGCCGAGCCCGCCGGACTGCGCAGCCTCATGCGTGATGACGAGCCTGCCGGTCTTGCGGACGGATGCCTCCACTGCCGGGAAGTCGATCGGAGCGAGCGAGCGCAGGTCGATGACCTCCACGGAGACCCCTTCGTCGGCGGCGGCCATGGCGGCGTCGTTCGCGGTCTTTACGAGCGGTCCGTACGTCACCAAAGTGACGTCGCTGCCTGGAGTGACCACCCTTGCCTTCTCCATGGACAGCGCCGTGGAAAGCTCCGCCGTCTCATCCACTTCTCCCTTGTCGTGGTAGCGGCGCTTGGGTTCGAAGTAGAGCACCGGGTCGTCCGAGGCGATGGCCTGTTGGATCATGGTGTAGGCGTCCTGCGGGTTGGAGACGCTGATGACGCGGAGTCCCGAGGTGTGCGTGAAGTAGGCTTCCGGGGACTCGGAGTGGTGCTCGGGCGAACCGATTCCGCCGCCGAAGGGAACCCGGATGGTGATGGGCATCTTGACGCGGCCCTGGGTCCTGTAATGCATCTTGGCTACTTGGCTGACGATCTGGTCGAATGCCGGGTAGATGAAGCCATCGAATTGGATTTCGCAGACCGGCCGGTAGCCGCGGTAGGCCAGTCCGACGGCGGTGCCGATAATCGCGGATTCGGCCAAGGGAGTATCAACCACCCGGTGTTTGCCGAAGTCTTTCTGGAGGCCGTCGGTCACACGGAAAACGCCGCCGAGCGCTCCGATGTCCTCACCCATGAGGACAACTTTGGGATCGTTTTCGAGGGACTTGCGCAGGCCGGCGTTGATGGCGCGGGCGAAGGTCAGCTTGCTCATCAGAGGGCACCTTCCTGGGTTGATCCGCTGAAGCTTTCCAGATAGCGGGAGTAGTGGTCCTTCTGGCGTTCGATCCAGGAGTTGGGCGTGCTGTAGACGTGCTTGAAAAGGTCAAGGGGCGCGGGATCGGGCATGTTGATGACTCCTGCCCGCAGGTCCCTGGCCACCTCGTCCGCTTTGGCCTGGGTCTTGGCTTCGACTTCTTCCGTCAGGAGTCCCTTGGTCCGAAGGAGCGCCTTGAGCCGGGTAATCGGGTCCTTGGCTGCCCAGTCTTCAAGTTCATTGGCGTCGCGGTAACGGGTGGGATCATCTGCCGTCGTGTGCGGGCCCATGCGATAGGTCACCGCTTCGATGAAGGTCGGTCCGCCGCCGTTGCGGGCCCGGTCCAACGCAATGCGCGTGGCAGCCAGGACAGCCAGGACGTCGTTCCCGTCGACCCGCATGCTGGGGATTCCGAAGCCCGAAGCACGGTCGGCGATCTGGATGTGGGACTGAATCCGGACGGGTTCCGAGATTGCCCAGTGGTTGTTCTGGCAGATGAAGACCACGGGTACCTGGAAGCTCGCTGCGAAGACCATGGCCTCGTTGACATCGCCCTCGCTCGTGGCGCCATCGCCGAAGTAGGCAACTGCCACGGAGTCCGCTCCGTCGTACTGGATGCCCATCGCGTAGCCGGTTGCGTGCAGCGATTGCGAGCCGATGATGATCTGCTGGGTGGCGATGTTGTGGCGGTAGGGGTCCCAACCGGCCGAAGCGTTGCCGCGCCACGCGCGGACCAAATCCGTTGGCTCCACGCCGCGGCAGTAGGCAACGCCGTTGTCCCGATAGCTGGGGAAGACAAAGTCGTCGTCCCTGAGGGCCCTGCCGGAACCGATCTGGGAGGCTTCCTGGCCCAGCAGTGGCGGCCACAGGGCCAGCTCACCCTGACGCTGCAAGGCCGTGGCCTCGGCGTCGATGCGGCGGATGACCATCATGTCCTCGTACAGCGAGCACAGTTGTTCGTCCGTGACATCGCTGACCCAGAGATCGAACTCCGGGTGGCTGATGCGTTCCCCTTCCGGGGAAATCAGCTGGACCAGATCCCCGCCGGTCCGACGCGGGCTTGCTGCACTGATTCCGGGATTCGGCACCTTGTAGGCGTCCTGGCCGGGTTCGTCCGTCAACACAGTTGATCGCACCTTTCAGCTCGTGCTCGCAGGCCTTTGGAGGGACTTGTGATCCACCCGCGGGCCAGCATCCGGGCGTCGTCGCCTGGATTAATTGTGACCCTACTCACAATGCTCATTGGGTACAACCACCGTTGAAAATTCTGTGCATTCTGCCCTATCTGGATGGTAGGCACCGTGCTAACGTTGCGCATTATGCAAGCTTTAGATGGCACCGACACACGCCTGCTTTCGGCCATGGCGAAGGATCCCCGCGGCACGGTGGTGGCCTTGGCGCAGAAGCTGGGACTTTCCCGGAATACGGTCCAGGCACGGATGGCCCAGCTGGAAAAGAAGCATGCGTTCCTTTCCTTCGAACGGCGCATCAACCCGGCAGCCCTCGGCTACCCGCTCATGGCGTTCATCTCGGTGCATGTGCAGCAGCAGAAGCTTGGGCAGCTTGCCTTGGACCTCGCCGAAATCCCGGAAATCCTGGAGGGGTACGGGCTGACCGGTTCGGCTGACCTGCTGCTGCGGGTGGTGGCGCTCGACGCCGAGGATCTGTTCCGGATCAACGGCAAGATCCTTGCGTGCGACGGAGTGGAACGAACGGACACAGCCATGTCCATGGGCGAATTGATTCCTTTCCGAGTGCAGCCGTTGCTGAACCGGAATACCAAGAAGGCGCTCCGCACGGGCTGAGCCCTTGAATCCCCTTGCTCCTCGCTGGAATGTGCGATTTGATGCAGGTGGACGCCTAGGGGGCCGGCTGGCGGCTTCTGTCCGGTTGGCGGCGCAGGCCTGGTCGCCGGGAAGGGGAACCACCCGTGAGCACCCCGCAAGTACCGCCGCAGCCTGACCAGGACCCTCGGGCCGTCCCGCCGGCGTCGGGAGGCAAAGCACCGCGGCACGGCAACACGCCGCCTGAGGGCCCAACCGGCCAATACCCCGCCCCTTACGGCCGGCCAAGCCAGTTCGTCCAGCCGGGCCAGTTCACACCGCCGGGCCAGTATCCGGCTCCGGGCCAGTTCACACCGCCGGCGCAGTACCCCGCTCCCGGGCAGTACTCCGGCGCCTACTCCGGCCCCTACGCCCCGCCAGGGCAGGGGGCCTACCCTCCACACCCCTACGGGATGCCCGTCCCGCCGCCTGCTAAGAACCGAAAGCTCCTCTGGATCATTCTCGGAGCGGTGGCCGCGTTCCTCGCCCTTGTCATCGTGGGGGTCGTCGTTCTGGTCAACGTGGTGGGAAGTGCTACGAACAGGGCCCAGGCCGTCTCCGACGACTTCACCCGCCTGATCGTGAACGGCCAAAGCTCCCAGGCGTACGACCAGTACATGAACCCCGTGCTCACCCGAACCTTGACGAAGGACAAGTTCATTGCCGGCATTGCGGGTCTCGGGCTGGACAACACCTGCAGGCCCCATTACGACTCCGTAAACGTCGGTTCATTCAACGGCAACAACACCGCCGACGTTGTTGGAACCCTGCAGTGCCAAGGCAAAACCATTGACTTCAGGTACAACTTTGAGGGCAATGATTTGAAGATGGACGCCATCCGTCTCCAGCCGCAGGGATAACTCCGAAAAAATTCGTCCCATCCGACCCATCCATAGTGCCGGGGAGTCCGAATATCTGGTTGAGAGCCCCGTCCGGGGTTTCGAACACAGGCCGGATACAACCCCGGCCATACCGGAAGGTTTGGACCATGCGCACTTCGCCCAACCGCCTGATCGCCACCATCTTTGGCGCCGTCTACCTGCTCGTGGGTGTCGTTGGATTCTTCGTCACCTCGGGAATTGGATTCTTCGCAACCGAGGGTGCCAATCTGATCATCTTTGCGGTAAACCCCCTGCACAACATCATCCACCTCGCCATTGGCGCGGCCCTCCTCTACTCGGGCATGAACAGCACCGTTCTGTCCAAGACCGTCAACACCACCGTCGGCGCCGTCTACTTGCTCGTCGGCATCCTCGGACTGTTCCTCGTGGGCTCCGCACTGAACATCATTGCCCTTAACGGCGCAGACAACGTCCTGCACCTTGCCAGCGCTGTGGTTCTTCTCGGCATCGGCCTCTCGCAGGACAAGGTTCCGGCCACCACCGCCAGGGCCCACGTCTAAACACCTCGAAACCCGGAAGGAGCCGTCCGTGTCAGCTCAAGCTGCGACCCCCGTGTCAGCTCAGCCAACGACGTCCGTGGGACCCACCCTCGGGGCCTCCCTCACCTTGTTCTCGTGCTTTGCGGGAATGGGCGCGGGCCTCGTCGAGCTTTCCATCGCCTCGAGCTACATCTTGGGCCGGGGACCCCTGGTGTGGGCGGGCGGCCTCTTCGCGGTCTGGGGCCTGGCGCTGATCGCAAGCTCGATTGCCAGCCTCCAAAGGGGGCGGCTCCGGTTCCGTAAGCCAACAACCGCGGGCCTCCTCGCGGCCGTGCTGGTCCACGTCGGATTCCTGGTTGCCGGCATGGCCCAAAGGGTGCTCGACGGCGGGCATCTGGCGGCTCTTTTCCTGGTCCTGATGGCGCTGGGATCCTCCGCCTGGCTCGCCCGCAGGTTTCGCGACGACGTCGGGGGAACCGCCTCGGCTCCCCCACGTGCCGGTGCGCTTTTGGGGGCCGCCTTCGCTGCCGCCGTCGTCGTCGCGGCAATTACGACGCCGGGGCTCGCCGCCTCGGTGGCCGGAGCGCATGCCGTCCCGCACGGAGAGCACTCCCTGCCGGGCGTCCATAACCACTAAGCCTTAACCACAAAGACCTTTCCGCCCAGGCGGAAGCAGCAATCCCTCCCACACCGAGTGTGGGAGGGATTGCTGCATAAAGCGGTACCGCCCCGATTCCCGGGTGGGCCGGAGCTTGGCTAGTCGATGGCCGCCATGAGTTCGACCACCCGGTCGAGGAAAGCATCAACCTGCGCCTCTTCATAGCCGTCGCGACCGCGGGCCTCGGAGAAAGCTGCCCGGCGGACGTTGTCGACGCTCAGCGGCTTGTCGTTTTCCAGGTAACCGATCAGGGAGACACACAAGGCATCGACCTCGGCGATGTTGTAGCTGCGGGCGCGCTTCTTGTCCGGCCGGCGGAAACGTTCGCCATCTGGCCGGTGCAAACGGCCCCGCAGCACTCCGGAGAGTTTGCCGATCTTCAGCAACCAGGCTTCCTCGCCTTCGGCCGCTATCAGCTCGTCGCGTTCGCGCCGGGCGAAGGCGTCTTCAAGGCGGTCCAGTGCTGCGTCCACGGCAGTGGCGTCGTAGCCGCCTTTGACAGGATCAAACGAAACGGCGCGGACATCGCCGCTGCCGATCTTCTCCGATGCCTCGGCCCTGTTTTCGAACGACAACCGGGCGCGCTGGAAAAACTGGTCTACCTGCTTTGCGTTGTAGCCATACTTGCTGTGCGCCACGCGCTCAAATGCTGCGGGGATCTGGCGACGAATGTCCACTGCCACTGCTTTCCTTCTGGGTGGTTGTCAGGCGCCGCTCAACAGCGCGTAAAGAATAAATGCTGCCGGAGCCGCGAAGACGATCGAGTCGAGCCGGTCCATGACCCCGCCGTGTCCGGGCAGGATGCTGCTCATGTCTTTGACGCCAAGTTCCCGCTTGACCATGGATTCCGCGAGGTCCCCGGCGGTAGCCGCGGCAACCATGCCAACGGCAAGCACCACGCCGACCCACCAGGGCCGGTCCAGCACGAAGATGCTGGCGAGGACCCCGATCACCATGGCACCTGCCACCGAGCCGGCAAAACCTTCCCAGGTCTTCTTGGGGCTGATCTTGGGAGCCATCGGATGCTTGCCGAACAGCGAGCCGACGAGATACCCGAAAGTATCGTTGGACACCACCAGCAACAGCATCACAGCAATCTGCCAGGCACCCGCCGGAACCTGCCCGCCGGGCCACGGACCCGCCGTCGTCGCTCCCGTGCCGACATGGAGAGGCACGATGGCAAAGCTGATCAGGAAAGGGACCCAGGCAAGCGTGAAGATTCCTGAGAAGACGCTGCGCGGAGCTCCCGCAGCGCTTTCAAGGGACCGCCAGAGCAGAACGGCCGTGCTGCTCAGCACCATCGCGAAAAGGAGGCTCTCGGTGCCGCCGAAATAAGCCGCCAACGGCATCGCCACGGTACCGGTCAACACGGGGATGATCGGCATCCTGGTACCTTGGCCTTCGAGCGCACGGAAGATTTCCCACACACCGAGCACCGCGAACGCGGTGGTCAGCAGCACGAACCCGAGCGGCAGGAACAGCAGCCCTCCGAGGACGGCGAAGAGCATGGCGAGCCCGACGCCGATGGCGGCCGGAAGATTCCGGCCGGCCTTGGGCGTTGGGTTGCCTCGTTGGCGTCTGGCGCGTGTGGGGATTCCCTGCGCGGGCGCCGGCTCAGCCTCGCTCATCAGACCTCGAGCAGCTCGGCTTCCTTGCGCTTGAGGAGCTCATCGATACCGTCGACGTGGGCCTTCGTGATGGCGTCGAGTTCCTTTTCGCCACGGGCACCTTCGTCTTCTCCGGCTTCGCCGTCCTTGACGAGCTTGTCCAGGGCGTCCTTGGCTTTGCGCCGGATGCTTCGGATGGAAACCTTTGCGTCCTCACCCTTGCCCTTGACGATCTTGACGTATTCCTTGCGGCGTTCCTGGGTGAGCTCCGGGATGGTGATCCGGATGACGTTGCCGTCGTTGGACGGATTGGCGCCGACCTCGGAGTCGCTCAAGGCCCTTTCGATGTCGCGCATCGAGGTCTTGTCAAAGGGCGTGATCAGGATGGTCCTGGCGTCCGGAATAGCGAAGGAAGCGAGCTGCTGCAGCGGTGTGGGGGTGCCGTAGTATTCCACGATCACCTTGTTGTAGAGTCCGGGGTTCGCGCGACCGGTACGGATCGACGCGAAATCCTCCTTGGCTACCTCGACCGCCTTGTCCATCTTTTCCCCGGCTTCGAGCAAGGTTTCTTCGATCACGGTTTCTCCTCAGAAATAGTCGCGCCCCGGTCCACGGGCCGCAATGCACAATAAATTTCCGCCCCTGCGGGCGGAAGAGTCCTAGAAATATCCTAGCCCTTGCTAGGGGGTGACCAGAGTGCCCAGCTTTTCGCCGAGAATGGCCCGGGTGACGTTCCCTTCGCCTTCCATGCCGAAGACGACCATGGACAAATTGTTGTCCTTGCACATGGTCATGGCGGTCTGGTCCATGACGCGGATGTCGCGGCGCAGGGCCTCGTCGTAGCTGAGCTTTTCGAGCTTCTCGGCCGTGGGGTCCTTCTTGGGATCCGCGGTGTACACGCCGTCCACGCCGCTCTTTGCCATGAGCACGACGTCTGCATGCACTTCGAGGGCGCGCTGGGCGGCAACGGTGTCGGTGGAGAAGTACGGAAGGCCTGCGCCTGCACCGAAGATCACCACGCGGCCCTTCTCCATGTGGCGGATGGCACGGCGCGGAATGTAGGCCTCGGCAACCTGCCCCATGGTGATGGCGCTCTGGACGCGGGTCTCGACGCCGGCTTGCTCCAGGAAATCCTGCAGGGCCAGGCAGTTCATGACTGTGCCGAGCATACCCATGTAGTCGGCGCGGGAACGGTCCATGCCGCTCTGGGAAAGTTCGGCGCCGCGGAAGAAGTTTCCGCCTCCTACGACGATTGCCACCTCGACCTCGGAAACAGCTGCGGCGATTTGCTTGGCGATGGCGCGGACGGTTTCCGGGTCCACGCCAAGCTTTCCGCCGCCGATGACCTCGCCGGACAGCTTCAGCAGTACACGACGACGGGTCTTCTCCGGATGGATTGCAGTGTTCTCGGTTTCCATGGTGCCTTCCCGTTTGTGGACTCTGGCTAGATTATCTTGCTGGGGGCCGGGCAGAAAGCTGCCGGCTGTGGAGGCACTCGGTGCGGGCCTGCCGTTGCATGCAAAAGGGGCGGCCACCGAAGTGACCACCCCTTTTGTATGTCTAACTAGTTTCCGACGCGGAAACGGGCAACTGCGGTTGCCTTGACGCCGGCCTCTTCGAGGACCTGTGCAACGGTCTTCTTGGAGTCCTTGGCGAATGCCTGGTCCAAGAGAACTTCGCCCTTGTAGAAGCCCGTCACGCGGCCTTCGACGATCTTGGTGAGAGCGGCTTCCGGCTTGCCTTCGGCCTTGGCAGTCTCTTCGGCGATGCGGCGCTCGGACTCGACCAGCTCGGCCGGGACGTCTTCGCGGCTCAGGTAGTTCGGGGCCATGGCTGCAACGTGGACAGCGACGTCGTGGGCTGCGGTAGCAGCGGCGTCGCCCTCGCCCTCGACGGCGAACAGGACGCCGACCTGGGCCGGGAGGTCCTTGGAGGTCTTGTGCAGGTAAGCGTCAACCGTGCCGCCTTCAATGCGGGCGATGCGGCGGACAACAACCTTTTCGCCGAGAACGGCACCTTCTTCGACGACAACCTCGGAAAGGGGCTTGCCTTCGACGTCGATGGCCAGCAGGGTCTCGAGGTCGGCAGCGCCGGACTCGACGGCGACGGCCAGGACCTTGTCGGCCAGCTGGATGAACTTGTCAGCCTTGGCAACGAAGTCGGTCTCGCAGTTGACCTCGATCATTACGCCGACGCCGTCCGTGACCTTGGCTGCAACCAAGCCTTCGGCGGTGGAACGGCCTTCACGCTTCGTAGCGCCCTTGAGGCCCTTGATGCGGATGATCTCGATGGCCTTCTCGGCGTCGCCGTTGGCCTCGTCAAGAGCTTTCTTGACGTCCATCATGCCGGCGCCGGTGCGCTCGCGCAGGGCCTTGATGTCAGCAGCAGTGTAGTTCGCCATGTGAACCCCTCTGTCTAGAAATTTATGTGTTTACGGACTGACAGGACGGCAGCCCACCGGGTGGGCCGCCATCCTGTCAGTAGCTCCCCGCACCGAAATCAGCGCGGGAAAGGTCCGGATTTACTTGTCTGCTTCGGCTTCGCCGGCAGCAGCTTCGGTGGCCTCGGCAGCCGGGGCTTCAGCAGCTTCCGCAGCCGGGGCTTCGGCGGCCGGAGCTTCAGCAGCTTCAGCCTTGCTGCCTTCGAGGAGCTCGCGCTCCCACTCAGCCAGCGGCTCTTCCGGCGCCTCTGCAGCACCGGTTGCGCGCTGGTTACGGGCGATGAGGCCCTCGGCAACGGCGTCGGCAACCACGCGGGTCAACAGGTTTACGGAGCGGATGGCGTCGTCGTTGCCCGGGATCGGGAAGTCAACTTCGTCGGGGTCGCAGTTGGTGTCCAGGATGGCAACAACCGGGATGTTCAGCTTCTTGGCTTCGTCAACAGCCAGGTGTTCCTTCTTCGTGTCAACAACCCACAGAACGGAAGGAGCCTTGGTCAGGTTGCGGATACCACCGAGGTTGGTTTCCAGCTTGGTGAGCTCGCGCTTGAGGAGCAGGAGCTCCTTCTTCGTGTAGCCCGAGCCTGCAACGTCCTCGAAGTTGATCTCTTCGAGTTCCTTCATGCGCTGGATGCGCTTGGCAACAGTCTGGAAGTTGGTGAGCATACCGCCCAACCAACGCTGGTTGACGTACGGCTGGCCAACACGGGTAGCCTGCTCAGCGATTGCTTCCTGAGCCTGCTTCTTGGTGCCGACGAACAGGACGGTGCCGCCGTGGGCGACAGTAGCCTTGACGAACTCGAAAGCGCGGTCGATGTAGGACAGCGACTGCTGAAGGTCAATGATGTAGATGCCGTTGCGCTCCGTGAAGATGAATCGCTTCATCTTCGGGTTCCAACGACGGGTCTGGTGTCCAAAGTGGACGCCGCTGTCAAGCAGCTGGCGCATAGTTACGACGGGCATGCCGACGCTCCTTCCGGCAGGTCATTCATGAGAGCGCCACACGGGCCACTCTTACCCTGCCAATAGTTGACGGTTAATTAGCCGGACCCGAACGGGCCGTGGCTCCTGGCATCCATTGCACTTCCCATCCGGCCAATGACTCGCCGGACCGCAAGAGGCACAATCCTCCGCAGCGTTGAATCCGCGAGGATTCGCAATTGGAGGGTTGGATACGCGTAGTCAGCCTGCAGCCCCCGCGCGACTGAATGAGAAGCGCTTCTGAACAAGCCTGAGGGCACAGCAAACTGCTCCACCAAGTGTACTACAGCGCCTTCAGCCTCATGACCGCCGTCGCGCGATCGTAAGGGTCCGTTCTTCGGCGGATTTTCCGCCTGGTTTTCCACATAGCCAGGCTGGCGCCTTTCGGGACGCGCCACCCCAACGAAGGCTTGTTACGTGAGAACCGCACATCTACCGGCCTACGTTCTTTTGCTCGTTGCCCTCGGCCTTTTGCCCGTTGTCCTCGGCGCGGCGCCTGCCGTTGCATCGCCGCCGTCGGGCCCGCCAGTCCAGTCCGGGACCGGCCCGGACTGGGCGTGGCCCCTCTCCCCCAGGCCCACCGTTCTGCGTGGGTTCGATCCTCCGGACAAGCCGTGGTTGAGCGGGCACCGCGGCGTGGATTTACAAGCAACCGACGACGGCGCAACGGTCGCCGCCCCCGCTGGCGGCACTGTGGGCTTCGTGGGCGTCGTGGTGGACCGGCCGGTGATCACCATCGACCACGGGAACGGGCTGCGGAGCAGCTTTGAGCCCGTCGACAGCGAACTCGAAGAAGGCGCACCCGTGGCCACGGGCCAAGCCATCGGCGTCGTCAGAGCCGGCCACTGCGCGGGATCTCCGTGCGTCCATTGGGGAGTTCGGTCCGGGGAGGACTATGTGGACCCGCTTGCCTTCGTCACGGATCTCCGGCCGTCAGTGTTGCTGCCTCTGGACGATTGGTTGGCGCTGGACGAGCTGCGCGTGCTGCAAGATTTACCGCCGCTAGACGATGGCGGAAATCCCGGTGATGGCCCGCCCCGTGACAAGGGTGTTGATTTCGTGGGTGCCTTCGTAGGAGTAGATAGCCTCGGCGTCGGCGAAGATCTTGGCCATCTCGTAGTCCGTGACAATGCCGTTGCCACCGAGGATTCCCCTTCCCAGGGCTACGCTCTCGCGCATGCGGGCCGTGGTGAAGGCCTTCGCCAGCGCGGATTGCTCGTCCTTGGCGACGCCGGCATCCTCAAGCTGCGCGAGACGGACCATCATGCCCATGGAACTGACGGTGTTGCCCAGGATCTGCACGAGTTGTTGCTGCACCAATTGGAACGATGCCAGGGGCCTCCCGAACTGCATCCGTTCAACCGCGTAGCGGCGGGCAACGTCGAACGCCGCAAGCTGCTGGCCCACAGCCTGCCACGCGACCGAAAGCCGGGTGACTTTCAGGACCTTGTTGGTGTCCCTGAAGCTGTTCGCATTGGCCAGTTTGAAGAAGTCCGGAACCACCACGTTTTCAAGGGTGATATCGGCATTCTGGACGGTCCGCAGCGAGATCTTGTTCTCGATCTTGCTGGCCTTGAATCCGGGGAGGCCCGTGTCCACCAGGAAGCCCTTGACCTGATTGTCGGCGAGGTCGCGGGCGAAGACCACAACCCAGTCCGAGAAGGTGGCGTTGCCGATCCAGCGCTTCGCCCCGTTGAGGATCCAGTTGTCGCCGTCGCGGCGCGCAGTGGTCCGGGTGCCGCCTGCGACGTCCGAGCCGCCCAACGGCTCGGTCAGTCCAAAGGCGCCGATCTTCTTGAGGGAGTAGACGTCCGGCAGCCAGGCTTCTTGTTGCTCCCGGGATGCCAAGGCCTCGATGGAACCAGTGAACAAGCCGTCGTGGACGCCCATGAACGTGGCAATCGAGGCATCGGCGCGCGTTGCTTCTGCGTGGACAAGGCCAGCGAACACGTTGGAATAGCCTTGCCGCCTCACCGGGCTGACTAGGTCAATCTCAGCCAGCTTGGGAATCAGGTCCATCGGGAATTCCCCCCGGTTCCAGCAATCAACGGCAATCGGCTTGACTTCACGGGACAGGAAAGTCCGGATCTCGGCCAGCCGGTCTTGTTCCTTGCCCGTAAGCAGTTGCTCAAATCCATAGAAGTCGCCGTCGGCGTATGGGAGATTCTCGAGGTCGATTGCTGCCTTGGACATGGCGCTCCTTCGCGTAAGTTACTGGTGAGTAACTTACAGCAAGGGCGGGGCCACCACAAGCAACCCGGCGCACACCTTTGTGCAGGTCTAGCCGCTCTCGTCACACTCGGGGAATTGATGCCGGGATTCGATCCTTGTGATCCTCTTGGCCGAACGATTCAGTCTGCTTGGCTTAGCCGAGCTCGAAGCCAGGCGTCGATGCGTTCGAGGGCGGCTAGTGCCATGGGCGTCGCATGTCCGGTGAATCCATGAGGGGATGCGGGATAAACACGCAGGTCGACCTCGACACCGGCTTCAGACATCCGCGAGGCCATGGCGAGATTGTCTTCCAAAAGGATGTCGTCGCGGCCAACCACGATAAGGATCGGCGGCAGCCCAGCAAGGTCGGCGAAGAGCGGTGAAAGGTCGGGGTGGGCGCGATCCGGAGCAGTCCCGGCATACGCGTCAAGAAAATACTCGTCGGCGATCAGGCGCCCGGCCTCCGTCTTCGCGGCGAGGTCATAGGTGCCGAACTGCAGCACGCCGCCGCTGAAGGCCGTGACCCCGCGATCGCGCAACCGGACAAGCGTGGAAACCGCCAGCGTTGAACCGGCAGAGAAGCCACCGACAGCGAGTTTCGCGGTACCAAAACGGCTTTCGGCCTGCTCGACCAGCCACAGCGCTGCCGTCTCGCAGTCGTCGGGTGCGGACGGCCACGGGTGCTCGGGGGCAAGCCGGTAATCCACGCTGACTACGGCAACACCCAATGCGTCGGCAAGCCGCCTGTTGCGAACATCGCTTCCAGCGGCTGAGCCCATGTAGAAGCCGCCGCCGGGGATTTCCAGGAACACTCCCGCCACCGGTGAACTGACCGGACTGTGGATCCGCACCGGAACGCTTCGGCCAAGCGCACTTGCCTGCTCTATGACTGGCTGTGGATCACACTCCGCAGGTGCTGGCGCGCCAGCCCGGAATGCGAGGAGCTCTTCCAGACTCCCCGGGCCGCGGCCGGCCGGCCGGTGGGCGTAGAAAGCGCGGGTTTCATCGACGAGTGACCACAGTTCAGGATCGATCCGCGATGATAATTCGAAGCTCATTGGATAACCCTAGGATGCGCATCCGGCGCGCGGCCAAGGTCCACGCCGTGGCGCGTTCGGCCCGTTAGGAGCAGTATGGAGGGATGAACGCTCCCAGCGCCGATGGTCCGGCGCAGGGTGGCTCCGTAGGTCCGGGGGCCCGCCTGCACCCCTGGAGCCGTTATGTGGCCCTGGGTGATTCCTTCACCGAAGGGGTAGGAGATCCGGAGCCCCGCAGCCCGGGCGGCCTGCGAGGCTGGGCGGACCGGGTCGCGGAAGAACTGAGCGCCGGACACGAAGATTTTGCTTACGCGAATCTGGCGGTCCGTGGCAGGTTGCTCCATCAGATCCTGGACGAGCAGGTTGGCCCCGCGCTGGCCCTGCAGCCGGATCTGATCACGCTCAATGCCGGCGGCAATGATTTGATCTTCCGTAGAACCGATCCCGACAAACTCGCCGCCCGGATGGATGCCGGAGTGCAGCTCCTGGCCTCCACCGGTGCGACGGTCGTCCTGTTCGCCGGCCCGGACTGGGGCGCTACGCCCGTGCTGGGCCGGACCCGCGCCAAGGTGGCCATCTTCAACGAGAACCTACGGACGATTGCGGCCCGCCACGATGCGGTCATCGCCGATCTCTGGGCACTGCGTCAACTCACCCACCCACGGATGTGGGATCCGGACCGGCTCCACTTCTCTCCCCTGGGTCAGCACACCATCGCCATCATGGTGCTCGATACCCTCAACGTTCCGCACACCTTGGAGCCGATGACTCCGAAAGCGTTGCCGGGACGCAGCTGGCGCGAAGCACGGGCGGACGACATTATCTGGGCGCGGTACCACTTGTTCCCGTGGGTCCTGCAACGCCTCAAACAAGGAATCTCCGACGACGGGCGGCACGCAAAGCGACCGGATCCCGGCCCCGTGTTTGGCGCCTGGATGCCGCCGGGAACATTCGTGGGTAACGATCCGCCAAACTGACGGCGATCTCGGAGGTTCCAGATCAACCCCGGAGGCTCCCGCTCAACGGGGCGCCTACGGACTCGATGTCCGGGCGTGGCATATCGGGGAACCGCTCGGACAGGTTGTTGATGACAGCCACAAGGGCCCGCGCTTCGTCTTCCCTAGTCATAGGGCCAAGTTTCCGATCCGGGCGCAGGAAGGTCAACAAAATGACGGCCTAGTCGAAAAAGGATGGCCGGGACTTCGCCGGGATGGCAGGACCATAGCGGTACTGCAGGGGCCGACACGGACGGGAGGCGCTGGAACGCCCACAAGCCCTGGTGCGCGAGTTTCCCAGATGTCTGATTTTCGCCGCCGGCGCGCATGAAAGTGCTTCAACGTTCGAGTGCGATCCATAGTTCCGACACGCCGTACCGAAATTTCATCTGCGGTACAACTTGACGGGCGGTTTGGCCCCCTACGATAAAGCGTCATTACTCGTCTATTTAGGAGATCCATTTGTCGTACCAGCAGCAACAGACCACCCAGTTTGGCAGTGCCGTCCCGCTTTGGGCTCCCTACTACGGTGCACCTATCGGTGAGGCAGCACGCCGGTTCTTCAAGAAGTACGCCACCTTCACCGGACGGGCCAGCCGCAGCGAGTACTGGTGGTGGATGCTTATCTCCATCGTCGTGAGCATCGTTCTGAACATCATCACGTCGGTGGCCGGCTCCACCGGTGCAACCGTCAATGACTCCGGTACCACAGTCCCGGGCCCGGGCATGATGATCGGCGTCATCCTCCTGGTCATCTGGGGACTGGCCGTCATTGTCCCGTCCCTGGCCCTGACTGTCCGCCGCCTCCACGATGTGAACTTCAGCGGCTGGCTGATCCTCATCGGCCTCGTCCCGTTCCTCGGGAGCCTGGCACTGCTCATCTTGACGATCCTGCCGTCCAAGCCCGAAGGCCAGCGGTTCGACGTCCCCGCATAAGTCCACGCCAGAGGACAAGCTGAAGGGCCACTCGCGCGACGCGGTGGCCCTTCGGTGTTTCGATGCAGAAACATCCTCACGACTCACCAAAGGCTGGACGCGCCGACCTTCGTGGCCGTCGACGATCATCTGGAAGCCGGACTGACTCATTGCCGCCGATCTGCGCGACAGTGACTTATCGGGTGCGGATCTGCTCGGTGCAGACTTGCGGGATGCCCGGCTTGACGGCGCTGATCTGTCGAAGGCCCTCTACCTGACACAGCCTCAGCTCAACGCCGCGAGAGGGAGCCGCGCGACTCTTCTCCCCTCCGGCCTGGCAATGCCCCCGCACTGGAACTGAGGATGAGCGCTCAGCGCGGGGCCGGGAACGACGGCGCGGCACCTCCCAAGGAAGGTGCCGCGCGGATTTCGTCTGCGGACGCGAACCTAGTGTGCGCTCGTGAAGAGCAAGCCCTTCGGGTGGATCGAGGACAGACCCGGGACCGGTGTGAGCGATCCGGTCGAAAGGTCCAGCGCCGCGAGGTAGTCCGGGGCGGCATCCGGCGTCACGGTCGAGAGTGCCTGGCCGGCCCCGAACGGGCCGGTGACGGAGAGCACCGTGTTGTGGTCGGGATCGGTGATCCACAGGGTTTGCCGTGACGTCGTCGCGAAGGCGGTGTCGTCGACCTGCTGGCTGAGGTTGAGCACCTGCAGCGACTGCTGCGGGGTCCCGGCGCGGTCGGCGAAGATCAGCTGCTGGTCGCCCTGTGAGGCAAGCGCGAACTGGTTCTTGAAGCGGGGGCTGTCGGCCGGGACCACTGTCGCGGAGTCAGGGTCGGTCAGGGCAAGGGCCGTGGTCCCTGTCGAGCCGGCGTTGGCGACGGTTGCGGTGGCGTTGTCCGTGAAGACCGGGGCCAGGGCGGCTGTCGAGCCGCTCAGCGTTGCCTGGTAGACGGCCGGCCCGGTGGTGTCGGACGGGTTCGAGGCGGTGATGAAGATCTTGCCCTGGTAGATCGTGGCCGTGTCCGTGCCGCCCCCGTGCGTCAGTCCGGTGTAGGCGAAGTCCTTCACGGCGCCAGCGCCGCCGGACGGTGTCACGGTGTGGAAAGCGGAGTTGCCGTCCTCGTTCGTTGTCACCAGCAGCCTTTGGCCTGCCTCGTCAGCGTGCAGCCCGTCGATCTTGCCCGTAATCGTCCAGGACGCGCCCGGGGTTCCGTCGAGGGAGTATTGCTGGATCGTGCTCGCGGTTGCACCGCTCGTGGAGGGTTCGCCCATCGGGCCGACGCCGTTCTGGAAGGCCACATAGATGTTGTTGCCAAGGCGCGTGATGTCATCCGGCTTGCTCTCGCTGCCGACAGCAGCGAAGGACTTGACCGTGTAGGGAGACGCCGGGGCGGCGTTGGCCGGGACGGCGGTGCAGCTCAGGAGGACTGCGGCCGAGAGTACAGCGCCGAACATGAAGGGCTTGCGGGAAGGTCTGATGTCCATGGTTAAGTTCCTCAGTGTCATAGTCGATTCCCCATCGGGGCCATCATCCGGTCACCGCATGGATGCGAGGTAACGCTGGAATGAACGGAGGACGGCCACGCGCTTGGAGACGCTCCCGGAACGCCAGACCATAACGGGCTCAAATACCTAGCTCGTGGCGCTGCTCGCCGCTGCGGTGTCCGGAGGCATGGCCATCGCCTCGCCCAAGCCACGAAGGTAACCGGCGAACCCGTGGAGCGCCCGGCCGTGCAGGCGACTGGAGGTGATGACCCTGAGGGTGTCCGTCGCGACTACGGCGCTGCCGGATCGCCGGAGGCGCGCCGCCAGGATCCGGTCCTCGTGGAGGTGCACTGGCTCAAACCCGCCCACTCTGAGGTAGTGCGAAGCACGGACGCCGAAGTTCGCGCCGAACACATGGGGGTGGTCCTCGGCGAAGCGATGCCTGCGTGCCCACGCGTTGAGCAGGCTCATGTCCAGCTCGCCGGGGTCCGGTTCAACGGTGCCCAGCACGGCGTCCGCCCCGGACTCGGCGAAGTCCACTTGGCCGCAGAGCCAATGCGGTGGAACCACGGAGTCGGCATCGGTATTTGCCAGCCAGATCTGTTCAGGGGCCGTGGTCGTGGCGGCGAGGGCGGCCCGGATGCCGGCCGCCCTGCTGGCCCCGGCGCTGTGCAGCCGAACGTCCAGGAGGCTGAGGCACCCGTCGGAGCCTGCGGCGTCGATGGCGGCATCTCCCGTGCCGTCGTCGCACGCGTCCAACACCACCACGACGCCGATGTCCACGCCGGGGCGCAGCGCGCGCAACTCGGCGGCGGCGCGGCATATGGCGCGGATCGCCGGGGCGATGCGCTCGGCCTCGTTGCGGGCGGGGACCACGACGGCGACATGGGCGATGCTGCCATCGACTGGCCCACCGTGTGCGGACGGGATTCCAGGGAGGGGCCGGTTGCCGCCCTCAAGGCTAGGCGCGGGCATCAGCGCTTCCGGCCGCGGCCGCGATGAACGTCTCAAGGATGAAGGCCTTCTCCCGGTACACCGCGGCGGAAGGCCAGGGCAGCCGCCCCCGCGCGGCCGCATGGACGCTGTCTCCATCCAGTGACCAGCCAGAAATCGGATGGCGCCAATGGCACATCACCAATGTCCCGCCCGGCAGGAGCGAATCCACCGATTTGTCGAGCACGGCGTCCAACTCGGCGCGGCTCAAGTAATACCCCACCTCTGAGATGACGATGAGGTCGAACCGGCCATCGGGCCACTGGGTGGGCACCGTCATGTGCGCCGTCGTTGCCCCTGGGTTATCGGCAAGCCGGGCATCCGCCGAGGCGAGGGCCTGGCTGCTCGCATCCACGCAGAGGAGTTGCTCGCAGCGCTGGGCGAGTTCGGCGCTCAGCACTCCAGTGGAGCAGCCCAGTTCGAGTCCCCGGGCGTAGCGCGGATCGGCCAGCGCCGCCATGGTCAAGTCGCGTTTTCGCTTCTCGTACCAGTTGCTCGAATAATCCCAGGGGTCGCTGGATGCAAGGTGTACGGCGTCGAAAACGCGCTCCGCGTCGGCCGCTGTGTTCCCGCCTGAAGGAGGAGTCCACGCAAAGGTCTCCCACGTCCGGCGGAAATGGTCGACGAAATGCTCCTGCAGGAGTGCTTCGTCACCAGGCCGTCCTGAGAGAGGTTCCATCTGTGAGCGGTGGGCCTGCAAGGCCGCGGACTTGGCTTCCCCGCCGCGCGCCGTCAGTTCCGACCGCACCCAGCTGCGCCATCGCGCGTCAGCTACATTGGCCCAAAGCCAGTACCAGATCGGGTATTCGAGGAGCCCGTGACCCTCCGCTTCGGCGAGTTCCGCGGCAACGGAACCGACGACGTCATGATCGGGGTGGCCGTCCCCCCGCAAAGGCGCCACCAGCACGACGTCGGAGGGCAGGCTCCCGCCAGCGTCCCGGACTGCAGCATTCCGGACGGCAGCCCGCAAGGCGTCGCGGATCGCCGGGCGGTGACGTCCGAGCTGGCCGTCGGGGAGCCGCAGGTTCGTCCAACGGGCGCCCACACCCAACGCGGCCATCGCGTTTTCGAACTCCCGCACCCTGAGCCTTGCCAGCTCGCCAGGGGTGGTGGTCGGAGAGTGCGGGTGCGAGGCCTCGCCCGCGCTGCACAGCACCACTCTGACGGCGGCCCCCAAGTCCACCAGCCGGGTGATGAGGCCACCGGCACCGAGAGTTTCGTCGTCGGGATGGGCAGCGAGCACGACGACGGTTCGGCCGGCCAGTTCGGCATCGTCCAGTGGGAGTTCAGGCAGCAGATCCACCCCCGCCCTCAGCCACTCGTCCTCGGCCGTGCCTGCATCGGCATGTGCAAAAGTCACCATGTGTTTGCGCCCTTCAAGACCAGCGATCCGAGTTGGGCGTCGTCGCGCTGGCCGTGATGTTGCCGGACATAGAGGCGAAGATCGGAAACCCGCTTGGCATGCCGCTCATCCCGGGCAAGCGGGGCCGGACCCAGGTTCTCACCGACGGTGTCCTGGATTCTTTCCACGATCTCAGCAACGTTGCCCCTGATCCGCAAGGCATGCGCCCACGCTCCGTTGCTGTCTTCGCGATCGCCTAAGGTGCCGCCGTCGATCCTGGCCCCCGCGCTGCGGAGCAGCTCGAATCCGGAAGCGAGCAAACGGTCCGCTTCGCCAAGGCCGGAAAGCGCGATCTGGTCCGGTTCCCGGCGTGCAAGGGCGTCCTTGAACGTGCGGACGAGGCCGACGGCGCCGCCCAGCCAGCAAGCGGCGACGCCGATGCCTCCCCAGGCAAAGCCGGGTCGATCGAAATACCAGCCCGGCTCGCCGACCGGGACCGCAGGGACGTCAGCGAAATGCACCGTACCGCTCGGAATTTCGCGGAGGCCGTGGCTAATCCAGAGCGGTTCTTCGACTTTCACTCCCGGGGAGCTCAAGTCCACGGCGAATGCCTGGCGACTGCCCGATTGCGTCTGCGCAGTGACGATTGCGTGGTCGAGATAGCCGGCCAGGGAGCACCAAGGCTTCGAGCCGGACAGCGTCACGCCGGACCCCGCCGGTGTGGATTGCCCGGCATCCCGCGCCTCAAGAACATGCCCCGGCCCCTCGGCGGCGAACACACCCCACGTGCCGTCGAAAAGGGCCTCCTGCCCCGCTTGCTTCAGAATGGCGCCGGCGTCCAGGTGTGGTTCGAAGACGCGCGCAGCAGCAACGTCGACTGCGGCCAGCGACGCCAGGATCTCCCACAGCCGTGCCGTCTCGCCTTCGCCGGGATCCGGCGTCGTCCGTGCTGTCATCTCGGCCAGCGCCAGCAACGCGGGGACGTCGCCTATGCGTTCCTCTGCCTGCGACAACAGTCGCTCGACGTCCTCAGGCAGTGGAGCTTTCCCCAGCCGCACGCCTTTGCTCGTCTTGTCATAGCCCGGGCGGTGCATGTTCATCTCTTCCTCCGCATCACCTCGACCAAACCATTTCCTGCGGTTAATAGTAAGCAGGCTTATTACCAGCCGGCCAACAAGCGCGCCCCGCCCCTAGCGAATTAATCAGCATACTGACTAATCTGGGATTGAAGATGCCGGAACCCCCGGCTCCGCCGGACCTTGGGAGGCATGATGAGTGCGCGCGACGAAATCAGCAAGGCAGCGGAGAACGCCATGGAGGACCTCGCCCGATCGTCAGAACCAAACGACGACGGGCACCTACCCCACCCCGGAAGGCCTGGCGAGCCCATCAAAGTGAACTCCTCGGTCAGCGAGGCCACCAACGCCACAGCAGCCGCACGCGAAGCCGCGGGCGCTGATGGCTCGTCAGTCGACGCACCCTCGCCTGGCCTTCGTGAAGGCAACTCGCAGACCTCTGCCGAGGGTCTGGATTCAGCTGATACTGGCCGGAGCCCCGGGGCGGAAGGCGCCTCTGCAGAAGCTGCCAGGACCCGGGTTCCAGGGCCTGCCGGCCTTCCGGAGCCTGACCCCCAGGACGGGTCGTCCGAGGCCCTCGAATCCGACGAGGATCCTCCTGTCGGCATGGGCAGGGGCTGAGGAAGCCAGAATGCCTTCCCCATCGATCCCGCTGGGCATCTGAGAACTGCGGGTCAACTCGCCGTACCGAAATTCAGACCGTAACCAGTACGTCGAAAGGCCACCGGCACGTCGAAAGGCACGTGCACCAGCACAGGCCAACCCGCGATCCCCTTGCGTGATCGGGGCTTAGACGCTTCGGCCGCGGTTGACGAAGAACATGATCACAGCGACCACAAGCACGATCGGAGCGAT